>CAZOOR010000003.1:0-86901 GCA_964581505.1 uncultured Hyphomicrobiales bacterium | reverse complement strand
CTGTATAGTACATTTTCCCTTCGTTTGTGTCAATTGTTTTTAGCGTTTGACAGAAGAGGGGTGGCAATAAAGGCAAACCACCCCGCCACTTCGCGGCACCACTCCTTAAAGTTAGGGAGTGGTGCGGTGCAAACAGTGTGCTACAAAGTCATTTTGCCGGAGCGATAGGGATAATACCTGCCGTCCCATTGTGCTTTATGAATTTGTTCTTCGAGCTTATCATCACTAATACGCTTACCTAAACCGCTGTCGCGTGCTTCCTTAGCAACGGCAATAGCAATATGTGCCGAAAGAGCAAGGACATTATTGAGGTCGGGTAATAATTTTCCAACGCTCAATTCTTCGTCTGTAACTAAATCGGAGAGAGCGGAACTCGCCGCAAGAAGCATCTTCTGCGTAATATAGGGGGCGCGTGCAATCAATGCACCTAAGCCAATGCCCGGAAAAATATACATATTGTTGGACTGCGAAACAAACATAGTGCCGTATTCACCTACAATAGGTTCGAATGGCGAACCGGTAGCCATTAGCCCTTTTCCTTTTGTAATATTATATACATTCTGCGGTTGGCACTCCGAATTTGCAGTAGGATTGGAAAGTGCAAACAGGACGGGACGCTCCGTATGCTCGGCAACCATAGCAAGAATTTCATCATCGAAAAGTCCGGGTTTCGCTGTAACACCAATCAACACAGTTGCATTAGAATTACTTACAACTTCTTTCAGAGTAATATTATTGGGATTATTGACATTCCAGTCCTTAATATCATTGCGTTTCTGTGCAAATTTAACCATTTGCGGCTCAAGCGAATCCATATCATCAACGAGGAGTCCGCCAATATCAATTGCAAAAATACGATTGCGTATTTCGTCATCATTCAGTCCTTCGTGCTGAAGGGCATTATAAATATTCAAGCAAATACCGGCGCCTGCTTGCCCCATACCGACAATCACAAACCGCTCGTCCTTAAATTTCGATTTCTTTATCTTCATTGCTGAATAGAGAGCAGATAGAGCAGTTGCCCCTGTACCCTGTATATCATCATTAAAGGATAATATTCTCTTTCTATACCGTTCCATTAATGTAAACGCTTTGTGCTTAGCAAAATCTTCCCATTGCAATAGAGCATTTGGAAAATTCCTAATTACACCAAGAACAAATTTCTCAATAAACTCATCATATTCTTTGCCGGTCAGTCGAGGTTTTTTAAGCCCTAAATATCCCGGGTCTTTTAGCAGTCTCTCGTTATTTGTACCGACATCAAGAGAAATCGGGAGACAAGTTGCAGGATTCAACCCGCCGGCGGCAACGTATAGGTTAATTTTCCCGACCGGTATTCCCATTCCGTCCGAGCCTAAGTCGCCCAAGCCGAGGATTCGCTCGCCATCAGTTACTACAATAAGGTGTACTTCGGGGAGTTCCAAATTTTGGAAGATAGAATCAATATTTCTAATGTTATAGGGCGATATATAAATGCCCCTGAATTTACGTAGAATATGACTCATACTCAGGCAAGCCTGCCCTACTGTCGGAGTATATACAATAGGTAGCATTTCCTTTAAATACCTGCGAAGCATATTATAGAAAATAGTTTCATTACGATTAAGCACAGCCTGCAGGAAAATATACTTTTCCAAATCATTAGCTTTTTGCTTATACATAGCATAGGTTCTTTCGACCTGTTCATCAATAGATAGTTCACGCTCGCGCAGGAAGCCGTCCAGACCGAGATTCATTCTTTCCTCAAAGCTGAAAGCCAGCCCTTTGTTCAAGAGCGGGTTATTCATAATTCTCTGTCCTTTTAGATTTACTTCGATGTACTCTTCCTTAGTCAGCGGGTCAATTTTATGGGTATGTGTTTTCATATTTTTTTATAGTGTTCATAAAAAAAAAGCAAATTAAGAATATTTGGCGGTATTTATTAGCATTTTTTGAATCCAAGAACAATTTTATAGATTTTTATTCTTATTTTTGTTTAATAGAAATATGTAATTATTTTTGATATTTGAGGTATAAATGAAGAGAACATTAGTACTATCGGTATTAGCAGTATTTTTACTGCTAAATCTATCATTTGCAAAAGACAAAAAGAGCGACAAAGAGAACAAAACCAAGTGGTCTCAAATCATCGGCTCTTTAAAATTCAGAAGTATCGGACCGGGCGTAACATCGGGCAGAATAACCGATATTGTAGTCGAACCGAACAATCAATCTGTTTGGTATATTGCATTTGCATCGGGCGGCATTTGGAAAACAACTAATAGTGGTGTAACATTTTCACCAATATTCGACCATCAAGCAGTATATTCAATCGGCTGTCTGACAATCTCGCCGCATAATCCTAATGTATTATGGGCAGGCACCGGCGAAAACAACTCACAGCGTAGTGTCCCTTGGGGGAATGGCGTGTATATGTCAATAGACGGAGGAAAAACTTGGAAGCACAAGGGATTGAAACAATCCGAGCATATTGCTAAAATATTAATCGCTCCAAACAACGAAAACACTATATATGTAGCGGCACAGGGACCTCTCTGGGGTGCCGGCGGCGAGCGCGGTCTATATAAATCCACAGATGGCGGTAACTCTTGGGATACATGCTTGTACATAAGCGAAAATACCGGTGTAACAGATGTAGTAATGGACCCACGCAATCCTGACGTACTTTATGCGGCATCATATCAGCGTGCAAGGCACGTTTGGACATTGATTAACGGCGGACCCGAAGCGGCGGTATATAAATCCACAGACGCCGGAAAAACTTGGAACAAACTCGGCAACGGTTTGCCCGGTGGTGAACTCGGGCGTATTGGCTTGGCTATATCACCGGCTAACCCCGATTATGTTTTTGCAACAATTGAAGAGTATTCAGGCAAAGGCGGTTTCTATGCTTCTACCGACAGAGGTGCAAGCTGGGAAAAGCGTAATCCTTGGTTCTCGCATTCCGCTCAATATTACACGGAGATTTTCTGCGACCCACATAATCCTGACCTGCTCTATGTTGCCGACACCTATACTCGCATCAGTTATGATGGTGGTAGGACATTCAAACATTTGGGCAATAACAGTCGCCACGTTGATGACCACGCACTATGGATAGCACCTGATAATACAAAGCATTTAATTATCGGTGGGGACGGCGGACTATACGAGACATTCGACCGCGGCAAAACATGGAGATTCTTTTCAAATTTACCCTGCACACAGGATTACAGAATAGGCATTGATAATGCCGAGCCTTTCTATAATGTATATTATGGCACACAGGATAATAACACTTGGGGCGGACCTTCACGCACGAACTCATCAGGTGGTATTACCAATGATTTTTGGTTTCAGGTTGTCGGTGGGGACGGCTATCAGGCACGTATTGACCCGAACAATCCAAACATTGTTTACGGACAGTGGCAGTACGGTAATTTGGTGAGATTTGACCGAAAGAGCGGCGAAGTATTTTATATCAAACCGCAACCGGAAAAAGATGAGGAATTACGCTGGAATTGGGATACACCGCTTTTAGTAAGCAATCACTCGCCCACACGCATTTATATTGCGGCAAACCGTGTATTTCGCTCGGACAACAGAGGCGACAAATGGACGGCTATCAGCAAAGATTTAACGAGACAAATTGACCGAAACGAACTCCCGATTATGGGCAAAGTATGGAGTCCTGATGCCATTGCAAAGAATGCTTCTACTTCGCTATATGGTAATATTGTTGCTATGAGTGAATCACCGATTAACGAGAATTTACTTGTTATCGGTACAGATGACGGTTTAATACAAGTAACCGAAGATGGCGGGAACACTTGGAGGGAGATTTCCTCATTCGCAAGTGTACCTGAAACAACTTATGTTTCGGATATTTTCACATCACAGCATAATGAAAATGTAATATATGCTACATTCAATAATCACAAAAGAGCAGATTTCAAGCCATACGTATTGAAAAGTAATGATAAGGGCAAATCTTGGAAATTAATAAACAAAGGAATTCCTGAAAATGAACCTGTTTGGACAATATACGAAGACCATATAAAACCGAATTTACTTTTCCTTGGTACGGAATATAGCCTATATATATCAACAAACGGCGGCGACTCTTGGTTCAAGCATGCCTCCGGTCTGCCGACAATCGCAATACGAGATATTGAAATACAAAAGCGTGAGAACGATTTATGCCTTGCAACATTCGGCAGGGGTATATATATATTAGACGACTATTCACCACTGCGAGAAATGACTAACGATGTACTCAAAAAAGATGCTTTTATTTTTCCGATAAAAGACGCATTAATGTATATCCAAGATGATGCTTTTAGTAAACGCAATCAGGGTTCTTCATTTTATCGTGCAAAAAATCCACCATTCGGTGCTACTTTCACTTATTATCTAAAAGAATCCATAAAAACAAAAAAACAGTTGCGGAAAAAGGCAGAGCAAAAAGCGGAAAAAGACGGAGAGACAATTAAATATCCGACACTTGCGGAATTACAAGCCGAAGATGAAGAACAATCACCGTATCTATTATTCCGAATAACCGATATGAGCGGTAATACAATTAGATTATTGAAAGCACCGGCAACAAAAGGTGTGGGTAAGATAACTTGGGATATGCGTTACTCGGACGTCTCCCCTGTCAGCGAAAAAACAAATATCAATAAAAATGCCGGTATGCCTGTACTTCCCGGACAGTATCGCGTATGTATGGCAAAAGTCGTTGATGGAAAAATAACAAAACTTACGGAACCCGAAACATTTACTTGCAAACTGCTGAATAATGCAAGTCTGCCTACGAGCAACAGAAAAGCTCTTGCCGATTTCCAACAAAAGACAGCACGATTGGAAAACGGAGTTTTTGCAACAGTATCATTACTCAATGAAACAAAGAAACAAATTAAATTAATCAAAAAATCTCTGTTATCTGCGGCAAATGTTAACATCAAAACACTTGAAAAAGTTCGCAACATTGAAAAGAAATTGCAGGCACTAAATATAAAACTAAATGGTAATTCCTCAATATCAAAGAGAAATGAAAATCAAACACCTGCTATTGTCGAGCGTTTGACCTATGTAATTTGGGGTATTTGGGCAACTGATAACAACCCGACCGAAACACAGAAGAACAATTACAGAATAGCATCGGAGCAATTAGCACCCGTGCTGAACGAGCTGAGCCAGATTGTCAGTGTAGATATTTCGTCTCTCAGAGCCGAACTCCAAAAGCTCAATGCACCTTGGGTACCGGGAATGCTCCCGCAATGGAAGCCTGAATAATTTTCTATCTTATATATATAGACCTGCACGGATTACGTGCAGGTCTATAATAATACGGGAATAACACAATGAGAAAATTCTATCTATTTATATTTGTTACGCTTTTTGCCTATATGCAAGTACAGGCACAAATTCAATATATCCCAAAAGGAGATTGGAAGATATATGGCGATTTGGAATACGGTACATCTTCCAGCCTATATGATTTAGAAGGTAAACAAAGGATATTAGAACGTGATACATTTAATATTATAATCAATAAAGACCAACCTTACAGCTATTTTCTAAAGCATACTTTTGAGATGAAAGAATATGTCTTTAAGCCGCGTATAGAATATGCAATTTCCGATGGTTTTTCTGTATTTGCAAAATGCCCGCTTGTATATTTATCATATTTAAATACATATACAAAAGACACAAATCGTTTTAGCCCTACTTATGGACGAAAAATAACACGTGCGGAGCATTCTACATTTTTTCCGGCATATTACGAACTCGGCTCATTTATCAGACTGAACAAAGGTGCATTAAGTACATCATTACTCTTGGGCGTTCAGTTGCCACAGAAACTTAAAAACGGTTTCCAGCAAGACACGTTGAATAATTTTCATATTTATAACGCATTCAAGTATTATTTAGGACTTGTTGCCACATTGAAGATGGAAACGAGTTTTCTCGAATTGGAAACAAAATATATTCAACGGACAGGTAATTTCGACAACCGACTGCATTTGAGATTGGAAGGCGGTTTTTCGTCAGTTCCCAACACTGCATTGAAAGGGATTTGCATATACGACATAAGTCTAAGCGGATTTGACAACGCCTTGCCTGCCAACCCTCGCCGAACTACTTTGCAAGAAGATGCCATTGCAGTAGGTGCATCTTTCGGAACAACATTTAATGATAGAATAAATATTGAATTAGCCTATTTGATTAGCATAGGAATTAAGAATACTCTTAATTTCGGAAGACTACAAATTAATACATCGGTATTGTTAGATTAGATAAAGAAAAGGTACGCCGATAGAAGCGGCTAACAAACCTAATATCCAAAGTACGATGCCGGTACCTATCGGAATGGAAAGGTTATCGTCAATTTTCAGAAGAGGCGATATAGCTTCGACCAAAGCACCGAGAACGGCGGCTATTATTCCGGCAACGTAATAAGTCCAAGGTGCCGAGAACGCTATACCATAAATAAAAACAACAATAAGAGCAGATATTACGAAAGCAGTACTGCCTTCAAGTGATTTCCCTACAAATATCGGGTGTTTGCCATACTTTCTACCAATAAGTGCCGCCATTATATCCGATATTATTAATATAGTAAACGAAACAACAGTAAGTAGTTTGGGGAAAATGATAACGCAGAGCGTAGCGGAAATAAGCACCCATGAGGCTCCATTTAATATTAGTTTCTTTTCTGTTTCGTGCGAACGAAGCATTTTCCTGAAAAATTTATACAAATAGAGACGTACAAAGTTGCGAAACTTACTCATCAAATCTATTAGAACAGCCAAGAAAGTAAGAGGCAATAAAATAAGAAGAGCAGTGGTTTTATCTACAAAGATATATAATAGAGGTATTGACAATGAAATAAGATGTATTCCTTTTCGTAATAACTCTTGTGTGAATGATATTTCCCGTACTTTTGACATTAATCAATAATTAAAATTTATATATGTTCATAACTTGCAATGCAAAGATAAACATTGGTCTCGAAATATTAAACAAAAGAACCGATGATTATCACAATATTAATACGATTTTTCACAAAATCTGTCTTGCAGACGAATTAATAATAGAAAATAGTGAAAACTTTATTTTTGTTTTTAATTCCGACATGCAAATTCAACAGGAAAACAATCTGGCATACAAAGCGGCTTTGGAGTTTCAAAGAGTATTCAAATTAGACAAATTACCTGTAAAAATCACAATTACTAAACACATTCCTGCGGGAGCCGGACTTGCCGGGGGTTCGAGCGATGCCGCTAACGTTATGAGAGGACTTGCTAATTTTTTCAATCTCCCGTTAAATAATGATGAATTAATAGCGGCGGCAACTGCACTCGGTTCGGATATTCCTTTCTTTTTGCAAGACAAAACAAGTGCAATTGGAAAAAGCCGCGGCGAAATACTAACTCCATTCCAGCTCCGACTACCCTATTACATCGTTCTAATAATGCCGGGAATACATATTTCTACTGCCGCCGCATACAAATCACTCAATCGTACTTATGAACCGATAGCAACAAGCGACCATTCGGAATTAATACATACATTGATACATCAACCCGAGAAATTACGGGAATATGTGAAAAATGATTTTGAGGAAACGGCATTCAAACAAGAACCCCAATTAGCAACAATTAAAAGTGAACTTTACGATTCGGGTGCATTGTTTGCGTTAATGTCCGGAAGCGGTTCGACTATTTACGGTTTTTTTAATGATGAAAAATCTGTAAAAGCCGCTGTGGAAAAGTTTCCGACATACAGAACCCACATTTGCAAACCCGATTCATTTTAATTATTAATTTTTTCTTATCTTGTTTCTTATCAAAATGTTGAATATAAATTTTTGTTTTTGAAATGAATATCATAGTAGTTGCGGCGGAATTAGCACCATTTGCAAAAGCGGGCGGTCTTGCGGATATGACACGCGCATTGCCTATTGAGTGGGAAAAATTCGGACACAATCCAATTGTTTTCCTTCCTAAATACAAAAATATTGATTGTGAGCGTTGGGGTTTCCGCCGAACAGACAAGCAGGTAGATGTGCCAATGAACTATTGGACGGAATACGGCACACTTTGGGAAGGCAAACTACCGGACAGCGATGTTCCGGTATATTTGATTGAGAATGCCGATTATTTTGAAAGAGATGGAATTTATGGCAACCCCCATGAATATGAAGACAATTATCGCAGATTTACATTTTTTAGCAGGGCTATATTTAGCGCCGCTTCTATACTTGATTTCAAACCGGATATTATCCACGCACACGACTATCATACGGCACTTGTACTGTCATTCCTAAAATCACACTATATACACGAGGAAAGATTTAAATACACTGCCGGAATATACACTATTCATAATTTGGCATATCAAGGCATATTTGCACCCGATACTATTTTACCTCTAATTAATATCCCTTATGAAGATTTTTATCAGGATTCTTGGTTTGAGCATCGCGGTAATATAAATCTAATGAAAACGGGTATTATGTTTGCCGATAAAATTACAACCGTAAGCCCTAACTATGCTGAGGAAATCAAAACAGATTATTACGGAGAGGATTTAGATGAGGTTTTGAGACATCGTGCCGCTGATTTAATCGGCATTCTCAATGGTGTCTATTATGAAGAATGGAGTCCCGAGAATGACAGTAATATCAAAATAAAATACGATTTAAATAATCTACCGAGCAAGCGCATCAACAAAGTATATTTCCTCGAAGAGAAAGGAGTGAACAAAGATGACAATATATCTCTCCCCCTATTCGGTATGGTATCTCGTCTGGCAGAACAGAAGGGCATAGATATACTTATGGAAATATTAGAACCATTATTAGCCGAAGGCAAGATTCGTTTTGCTTTGCTCGGCAGCGGCGAACAGAGATATGTTGATTATTTCAACAATCTTGCTGTCAAGTATCCCGAGCGTGCATTAATACATATTGGCTACGACAATGCACAATCTCATAGGCTAATTGCGGCTTCCGATTTCCTATTAATGCCGTCCCGTTTCGAACCCTGCGGACTGACACAGATGTATGCTTTGCGTTATGGAACTATTCCTATTGTTCGGCAGGTAGGCGGACTTGCAGATACCGTCTTTGAATATCATTATAACGAACAGGAAGGCAACGGTTTCACTTTCTATAATTATATCGGTTCCGATTTACAATATGCAATTTCGCGTGCAATAGATGTATATATGAACGAACCACATTGGACAACAATTAGACAGAATGCAATGCGGGCGGATTATTCTTCCGTACGCACTGCGGCGGAATATTTAAAAGTGTTCACTTGGGCATTGGAAAAAGTAAGAGGTGGTAAGAGCATACTCTAAATCATTTTTTTCAATATTATTAATCTTTGTTTTATTTATCAATAAGAAACAATATGAAATCACGCAGAGAATTTTTACAAATAAGTACGGCGGCGGTAATCGGGGCAAGCGTCAAACTTGAAAGCAAACAAATTGACCCATTTTCACCTGACGAACCAAGAAAGCAAGTTAAGCCGGTGGTAATTTCTACATGGAAGCATGGGATTCCTGCTAATGAGGCGGCATGGAAAATATTAAAAAGCGGCGGCAATGCACTTGATGCCGTTGAAGCCGGCGTTAGAGTTCCTGAAGCCGACCCTACCGTAACAAGTGTTGGTTTCGGTGGTTACCCTGATAGGGACGGGCATGTAACACTTGACGCTTGCATTATGGACGAAAACGGAAATTGCGGCTCGGTGGCATTTCTCGAACACATTCTACACCCGATTTCAGTTGCACGTCTCGTAATGGAAAAGACAGAACACGTAATGCTTTCCGGCGCCGGTGCAGAGCAATTTGCATTTGATAACGGATTTAAAAAACGTGATTTATTGACAAAGAATGCCGAGAAGAAATGGAAGGAATGGAGTAAATCGCATCAATACAAGCCGGTTGATTTTAATAATCATGATACGATAGGAATGATTGCAATGGATAAAAACGGCAATCTCTCCGGTGCCTGCACTACTTCGGGACTTGCATGGAAAATGCACGGTCGGGTCGGCGATTCCCCTATAATCGGAGCAGGTATGTATGTTGATAATGAAATCGGTGGTGCGGCGGCAACAGGTAAGGGTGAAGCGGTTATCAAAATTGCCGGAAGTTTTCTTGTTGTTGAACTTATGCGAATTGGCTATTCACCGGCAAGGGCATGCAAAGAAGCTGTTCGCCGGATAGCAAGAAAGCAAAAGGATTTCCGCAATTTCCAAGTAGCATTTATTGCTATGAATAAATACGGGGAAACAGGCTACTATTCACTGCAAAAAGGATTCCAAGCCGCTGTTTACCTCCCTGCAAAGAATGGCAAGAATAATAACAAACTATTTGACTCCGACTATTTAGTGAGATAAAACAATGAAAATGTATGGCAAGATGATATTTGCACCGGGCTTAATCACAGGCAAGGAATTCCTTGGCAAAAGCTTTGACGCATATATAAACAAGCATAAAGCGAGAATACTATTACCCGAATTTTCCGGCGATTTAACGGTTCTCGGATTCCTTTCTTGTCCCAATCAATTGGATAATAAGATGTTCGATATATCCAATTACAACTCGAATAAATGGGGCATCATAGCCGAAATGCCACAAGGTAAACGTAAGTCTGTCAAAGTTCAAATCAATGCGGCGGGTATTATTTTTGACAATATCAATCCTGATGATGAGGAATTAAAAGACGAACTTCATGACGCATTGAACGAAATAAGCCGAACAATAAACATTATTGGATTGATTTCCAATAGAACTTTTTTACCCGGAATTGATTTCCCCCAAACAACCCGCGAAAGAATTCAACTGACATACAAAGATAATGATAAGTTAGAATATTATTTTGAGCCTGTTACAAATCTGCAAACAAAAGAAACAAAAATTAAACCTATGTATTATTCCCGTTTCAAAGATAGTTTCATTAAACTATCTAAGGGTTATATTCTAAATCCCGTTTATGATATTTTCTATCACGCAGTACAGAATATTCGACACAAGAACTACCGAATGGCGGCAATAGATATGGGAACCTGTATGGATTTATTCCTTGATTATATCGTTGGCAATTATCTGGAAAGATTTATTGAAAAGAGTGCTGTCAATACAATGTTAAGCGGATTATATAATTTCAAGAAGAAACGAATATTCATAAATAATACATCATATTTCAATCACAAAATTCCGAATTTCGATTTCATCAAGGAACGCAATAAGGCTGTTCATGAATTCAAACAACCACCGGCAAGTTTATTGCATAAGGAAATCTACGAAATCTATGATTTACTTGCTAAATTCGGCATACCACTTTTGCTTAAAGATAAAAAAAGTAAATAAAAAAGAGAGCCTGACTTTGCAAAGCAGGCTCTCTTTTGCTAAATAGAAAAATAAACTATTTATTCTCTTTCATAAATTCGTCCATAAATTTGACAAGTGTTTCGACCCATTCATTAGGACAGGCATTATAGATAGATGCACGAATACCACCGACACTACGATGACCTTTTAAATTTTTCATTTGGTATCTTTCCAGAGCTTGCTCAATAAATTTTGCTTCAAGTTCGGCAGTCGGCAAATTCCAAGTAACATTCATTAGAGAGCGGTCTCTTTTATTTGTTACAGTACCTTTATAGAAATCCGAATTAGCATCAATGAAATCATAGAGCATAGCGGCTTTTTTCTCATTATTCTCTTGAATCTTTTTCAGACCGCCGTTTTTCAGGAGCCATTTGAAAGTCCTACCGATAACATAAACAGGATATGCAGGCGGAGTATTGAAGAGAGAATCTTTATCAACGTGCGTTTTATAATCCAGCATAGTCGGAATATTTTCATTCTGATTTGCTTCAAGCCAAGATTTTTTAATAACAACCATAGTAGCACCGGCAGGACCGATATTTTTCTGGGCGCCTGCATAAATCAAACTATATTTAGCCCAATCTCTTTCAATTGCAAACATATCGGAAGACATATCGGCAATCAGTGGAATATCACCTGTATCAGGTACATTATCTTTCCATTCGGTACCGTAAATCGTATTATTGGTTGTAATATGTAAATAATCTGTCCCGGGTGTAATTTTGAAATCATCAGGAATATAATTAAAAGTTTTTTCTTCGGAGCTGGCAATAACATTTGTATCACCGACCCATTTTGCCTCTTTGATTGCTTTTTTAGACCAAGCACCGGTATTAATGTAATCCGCCTGCTTTTTCAAAAAGTTCATAGCAATCATGTGGAACTGCAAACTTGCCCCGCCACCAAGAAACAGCACTGCATAATCATCTGAAGAAAGCCCCATAATTTTGAGACAGTCAGCCTGTGCTTCCGTAAATATTTCATCATATTCTTTTGAGCGATGGCTCATTTCCATTACGGAAATTCCTTTTCCTTTATAATCGAAAGCGGCTTCTCTTGCCTCTTCCAAAACCTCCAACGGTAATACCGCCGGACCTGCGCTGAAATTAATTGCTCTTGCCATAATCATTTCCTCTAAATATAATTATCCGAATAATTTTCTATTGTGATGACAAAATTAAGATATTTATTTATATTTACATAAAATTTCATAAGTTTTGCAAACAATATGTTACAATTTATGATAAAAAATGAAAAATTTGTTAAAAATAGGAACATTGGCATTATTTTTTTGCACATTGTTATTGCTTTCGGAGCCACGCGGGGACGACCGTTGGTCTATATATATTCACGATGATAATAATGATACTACATTACCAAAATCTTTCCGCTCTTGGTATTATAAGGAATTTCGGGGTATTCCCGAAAATGTAGAAATAAAAATAAATATAAATGGAGACGGGTGGCGTGGCGGCGAATATGTTGTCCCCGTATATTCCTATTATGGCAGAAAATGGCATAGATTTGAAGAAGATGATATATTTGAAGAATTTAGCGAAGATTCGCATCTATATAATTACAGGATAACCAAATCATTTGCAAAGCCGTTTGTTACGATAGCACGTTATTATCCTTATGATACGGCACGTATTGCTAAGCTGGAAAAACGGCTCTCTTTCAAGCCATATTTCAGAGCAATGCAAATTGGACAAACAGGTATGGGCAGACCATTGAAAATGTTTATTATTACAGACTTTTCCGTTCCGAATAATAAGAAAAAAGCAATATGGATACACGCTCGCACACACCCGTCTGAGACCGGCAGTTCTTATGTACTCGAAGGCATAATGGAATATATTTTGAAAAAGAAGAGTATTGATGACATAAAGATTAATCTAAAGGAACTTGTGTTCTATATTGTACCTATGCTTAATTATGATGGTGTAGCCGAAGGGAATGCAAGAGTAACACCACTAACAAGTACAGATTTGGAACGACAATGGCTATTCCATAATAAGACGGATAAACGTAAAATATCCGCTAAGGCGGCTATCGAAGTCCGTGTATTGAATAATACAATTAACAGACTACTGGACGAAGGCAATAATTTCATACTTGCGATTAATCTGCATTCGACAAATTCAACAAAAAATACTAATCCATTTATTTTTACAAATTTCAGCAGACACCTTAGCGAACATGGCGCCGCAGGGGACTCTATGTTTGTTTACCATTTGCGTTATGCTTACTTGATAAACCGCTATCTATGCGGCGGACGTCTGAATGTTATTACAAGCTACCGACCATCAAAACCTATGTACAAAAAGCCATACCCCGAAAGCTGGTGGTGGGTTAATTTTAAAGAAAAGGTCGTAGCATTTACATTAGAATCCACATATAGACGACCGGGCTGTTACGATGAAATAGTCAGTTACAAAACCCAACTACAATTAGGGGAAGCAATAGCCAAAGCAATTGAAAAATACTATGAGATATATATCAAAAAAGTAAAGATTACAAATTTTAACCCTTATAAATTTGAAGAGATTGAGAAATATTTTGTTAATCCTTGGAATTAGCAACATAATGTATGCGTCAAGACGTATTATATTTTGGAAGGAAGTATTTTTTCTATAATTTTGAACATAAGAAAAATTAATTTTTATAAATGAATAATGGAGATAAATATGAAAGTACTTGCAAGTGATGGAATTGTGGACGCAGGGGCGCAATTAATAAAAGATGCAGGTTTTGAAATAGTAATTCAGAAATATTCACCCGAAGAATTACTTGATATAATAGCCAATTTCGATGCGATTATTGTTCGCTCGGCTACAAAAGTTACTAAGGAAGTAATAGATAAGGGTGTTAATCTTAAAGTAATTGCCCGTGCCGGTGTAGGACTTGATAATATTGACACTGCTTATGCCAAAGAAAAAGGTATTCCGGTTGTCAATACTCCGGGGGCATCATCTATATCTGTTGCAGAACTTGCTATTGCACACATGTTCTCGGTTGCTCGTTTTCTGAATAGAAGTAATGTGGAAATGCTTGACGGCAAATGGCCCAAAAAAGATTATTCCAAAGGCTTTGAATTGACAGGCAAGACACTTGGATTAATTGGATTCGGCAACATCGGCAAGGAAACTGCAAAACGTGCATTAGGTCTCGGTATGTCTGTTATTGCATTCGACCCATTTGTCAAAGAAACCGATATGAATGTCAAACTGATGACAAAAGACGAGGTGCTGGCAAATGCCGATGTGATTTCTTTGCATATGCCGTTTATTAAATCGGAAGGACCTGCACTAACTTCTAAAGAATTTGCTAAAATGAAAAAAGGTGTTATTATCATTCAGTGCGCCCGCGGCGGAGTTGTTGCCGAAAAAGACTTGCTTGCGGCACTCAATGACGGCACAGTTCGCTATGCAGGTATTGATGTTTGGGAAAACGAACCGATTAGCGAAGCCCAAATGGAATTGGTACGCCATCCGGCAGTATCACTAACCCCGCATATTGGTGCATCGACTGTTGAAGCACAAGTACGAGTAGGTACGGAAATTGCAGAAAAAGTAATTGATGTTTTGAAAAATTCATAAATCCACAGGAGATATAATGGCAGTTTACAGACCCTTTAAAGCATACAGACCAAAAAAAGAATTTGCGGCAGAAGTTGCGGCAAAGCCTTATGATGTATTGAATTCAGACGAAGCACGCGAGGAAGTAAAGGGACACCCCCTATCATTCTTGCATATTGGTAAACCGGAAGTGGATTTAGCTCCTTCAATCAACTTATATGACCCGAGAGTGTATCTGAAGGCAAAGGATAATCTTCAGAAACTAATTGATGATAATATTATTGCGCAAGACAAAGAAAACTTTTTCTATATCTATGCACAAACAATGAACGGCAGAACTCAGTACGGCTTAGTCGGCTGTGCCGCAGTCGAAGACTATTGGAATGATGTAATTAAAAAACATGAAAAGACACGCAAAGAAAAAGAAGAAGACAGATGCGAACACGTCAGAGTAACAAATTCGCATTCAGGACCTATCTTTCTGACATATCGCGATATTGATGTTATTAATGATATTGTCGCTAAAGAGATTGAAGCAGAGCCTGAGAACGACTTTGTATCCGAAGACGGCATAAGACATCAGACTTGGGTAATCAAATCTAAAGAAACTAATAAGAAAATTGAGAATATCCTGAGTGAAGTAGATAATTTCTATGTAGCGGACGGACATCATCGTTCAGCGGCGGCGGCAATTGTTGGACGTGAGCGGCGTGAAGCAAATCCAGCTCATACCGGTAATGAGGAATACAATTATTTCCTTTCGGTTTTATTTCCTGCAAGTCATCTTTTCATTATGGATTACAACCGCGTTGTAAAAGATTTGAACGATTTAACTTATGATGATTTCTTTGCAAAACTTAAAGAGAATTTTAATATTGAAGAATCGGGCGTACAGGTAAAGCCGACGAGTAAGGGTGAAATCGGAATGTATATTGCGGGCAAATGGTATCGTATGAACGCCAAAGAGCATTTACGCAGTATCACCGACCCTGTCAATAAACTTGATGTTGCACTATTGCAGAACTATGTGCTAACACCTTTATTAGCTATTGACGACCCGCGTACAAGCAAGCGTATAGACTTTGTGGGCGGAATAAGAGGTTTGGATGAACTTGAACGCCGGGTAAATTCGGGCGAAATGGTGTTAGCCTTTGCAATGTATCCTACATCTGTTGATGAGCTAATGTCTATTGCAGATGCAGGAAAAATTATGCCGCCCAAATCCACTTGGTTTGAACCGAAACTGAGGGACGGTCTTTTCGTACATTTTCTTGATTGACAATGTACATTTTACAACTAATAAGAAAGTAATATAGATATGGCAAACTTGACAACTAAATATCTCGGTCTGGAATTACGCAATCCCTTAATTGTAGGTAGTTGCGGTCTTACAGATGATTTAGTAAAATTGAAGGAAATGGAAAATGCCGGTGCAGGTGCTGTCGTTTTGAAATCTCTTTTTGAAGAAGAAATAGAAATTGAAATGAAAAAAAGTATGGACAATATGTCTGCACCAAGTAATATTTATCCCGAAATTTTCGATATGTTCGACTTAGATACAGTCGAGGATACACTGACAAAATATTTAAGTTTAATTTCAGAAGCAAAGAAAGAATTAACTATTCCTGTCATTGCATCTGTAAATTGTGTCTCTGCAAGTGAATGGACATATTTTGCAAAGAGGATACAGAATGCCGGAGCAGATGCTCTTGAACTTAATGTTTTCTTGATGCCTTCTGATTTTGACAAAACCGCCGAAGATAATGAAAAAATATATTTCGACATAATCAACAAGGTAAAGCAAGAAGTGAGCATCCCCGTTGCTTTGAAGGTCAGTTATTATTTCACTAATCTTGCCGCAATGTTGCAAAAACTCTCGGAAACCGAGATTGACGGATTGGTATTATTCAATAAATTTTTCGCTCCGGATTTCGATATTCATAACTTCCGAGTGGTTCCTGCATTCCTATATTCCAATGCTTCGGATTTAGCAGTGTCGTTGCGATGGATTTCCATTATGGCGGAACGCGTAAAATGTGATTTAGCGTCTTCCACCGGTGTGCATAGCGGAAAAGCGGCAATTAAGGAATTGCTTGCAGGTGCAGATGCCGTTCAGTTTGCTTCGGTGCTTTATAAAAACGGTATAGACTATATAACAACTATGCTCAATGATATAAAAGAATGGATGGATGAATCCGGGTTCGACAGTATTGACGAATTCCGCGGGAAAATGAGCCAAGCAAAGAGTATCAACCCCGCTGTTTACGAACGCGCCCAATTTATGAAACATTACAGCAATAAGTTCTAATTGCAAATAATATAATAAAAAAAGCCGCTCGAAAAAGCGGCTTTTTTGTAACTATCTGATAATTTTCAGTGTATCAACTCTTGTACTGTCTCGTTTCGGTTGTGGTGTTATTGGCTTTTTCACAGGAGCAATACTAATGACAGACTTACTAATACTATCTTGTTTTAGCCGTTCCAATTCTTCTCTTTTCTTTTTCTCCCTAAGCCTACGTTCCTTGTTGAAATCACGAGTTTGTGTCAATCGGACACCGGAGCGAATTACTCCTCTTGCTCTTAATGTATCTTCAGCATAAAGAAAACGCTTGTAATTTACAAGACTACCACGAGCGCCGAGTGGAATTTGAGATATAGGAATTAATGCTTCTTCGACAGCCATAGGATTTTCCGGTAAGTCTGTAATTAATTCCATATTGTTTCTAAGATATTTCCATTTGTATCCGTTTCCGGGTGAAAAATCATAATAATCAATAATAATAACAGGAGTTCCCGAAAATGGAATCGGCTTGTGAGTCGAATCATATTTTTCATTATCAATCCAGTAGTAAAGCCACTTGGCATCGTCCATAAACTGCCTGATACAAGAATGCGAGGCAGGTCTGCCCGGCATAGTGAATTTATGAAAAGCACTGCCGGCTTGCCGATGAAAATTTATCGTATATGGCATATGCCAAGTGCTATCAATAGATGACAAATGGTCTTTCTCTTTCCACCCCATAGAATACCTTCCGGGATAAGACGGTGTCCGCTCCTTGCCGGAATTTACAGCGGCAAAACGAACAAGTTTTCCGTACTCATAGCAGGCATAAGCCTGATATACGGTTGAAATTATAACGATTTTTTTAATATTCTTAGCCCCGGGATAATAATAAGGGAACACACTATAAGCCCTAATATCATCTACTACTGTATCAGGAATAACCACGGCTTGCCCCACACCAATAAAACGCAATTCCTTGCGATTGAGCGTTGTAAAAGCCTTGAATGCCGCAAAATTCCCTTTCTTCCGGCGGAATCTATTAATAATTTGGCGGTAGTGCTGACGATTACGAATAGTATCCAGAGTGTAATTAATCAAAGGAAAAGGTGATTTGGGAATAGTATCTTCGGCAACTGTTTTAGCAACTGACGAGGAATCCGATAATATATCGGACACATCTGTTTTCTTCTCCGGCTCATCGCAGCTGCTCAGAGCAAAAATGAGAAGTATATTTAAAGCAAAAAAAGCAATTCGAGTGAAAATATTCAAATCAATCTATTCCCAATAATAAATAATCTATTTGACGACTAATTTACCTTTGTCCATAATCATTTCATCATCAAAATATACGGTCGGCTTCTTAATGAGTCCGTCCAGATGACTCGAAATACGAATGTTTCCACCCATAGAAACATTATTACCAAAAGCAATATGAATTGTACCGAACACTTTCTCGTCTTCAAGAATTGTACCTGTAAGTTTAGCCTTATAATTAGTACCGATACCGAATTCACCGACAGCAAAAGCATCAAGTCCGGCTTTTGTAAGTATTTCTTCCAATTGCTTTGCCTGTTCGCCCCCTTCGATAGATGTAGCATAGCCCTTTTCGATTTTGACGGTAATATCTTCATCGAGCAAGCCAATACTTGCAAACGAACCGTCGAAGACAACCGTTCCATAAGTTTCACCTTCGATAGGAGCGATAAAAACTTCGCCTGACGGCAGATTGCCGCTTTCACCTATTTTTTTCAGGACACCGGTACTTGCTATTATCTTTCTACCCTCAATAGGCATAGTAACATCTGTACCTTTTTTTGTAGTAACCCTGACTGTATGTACGCCCTTCATTTTTTCAGCAAGGAGCTGAGTAGTTTCAATAATTTTACTTGATTTTGCACTAAGACATCTAATCATAGTATCTTCGCTGATATTAGGCATTGTGGCAACACGCACGCCCAATCTTGATGCGAGACGTCTTGCATCAGTATGAGTAATGGAACGATAGAGAGGAGCAACAACAACATCGACCCCTTTCATCATCTCGGTTACTTGTATAGGCGGCTCTTGCCCGTTCATTTCGCGGGATTTCATTTCGAGATAGAAAACTTCCTGACAGCCACCTTGTGCCGCTTCTTGAAGGTGCCTGCCGATATTCTGCAATTTTTCATCTGTTAATACCAATAATGTTTCGTCTTCGGCTAAGCCAAGGTAATCAAATAAAGCTTTCTTAGAAGCATCCATTAGCTTTTTGTTCAGCTCCATGCTCTCTCTTTCTTATGTTCAAAAAATTAGGTGATATATATAATAAATGTGTGTCATTTTTGACTGATTTCGAGTGCAAAAATACACAAATTTGATTTCAAAAAAAAATCAAAGGCTTTTTAACATTGCCTAATTCAATAACACATATCGGTTCACTTTGTTTCAATTTTTTAATTTTTTTTTTGATGTTAATAATTAATCATTTTATAACAAATAAAATATTTGTAAATTGTTTTAAATGATATTTGTTTAACTATATTTTGTTTAGATTTATGACAGAAGCTTTATCAAATACGATTAGAGATAATAAAGCAACGAGATGGCTTACACTCGGTATTGTCTCAATTACAATGTTTGCCGGATATTTTTTAACCGATGCTATGTCGCCCTTGAAACCAATGCTGGAATCACAATTGCATTGGACAAGCGCTCAATACGGAATATTTACAAGTGCCTATGGTTGGCTTAATGTATTTTTCTTTTTTCTTATTATCGGCGGAATTATTCTTGACAAAATGGGCTTACGTTTTACCGGTATTATGTCCGCCTCAATTATGGTTATCGGTGCATCATTGAAATACTATGCTATTTCAACTGATTTTACAGCAGGTTCAATGATTTTGGGACTTCCATCTCAGGTTGCTCTTGCGGCAGGCGGTTTTGCGATTTTTGCTGTTGGTGTCGAAGTAGCAGGTATTACGGTATCAAAAATAATAGTTAAATGGTTTAAAGGTTATGAAATGGCGCTCGCAATGGGTATGCAAATGGCTGTTGCAAGAATTGGCACAATGATGGCAATGGCGGCACCTGTACCTATCGCTACTTATTTTGATAATGTTTCCGCTCCATTACTTTTTGCTCTTGTTTTACTCGTTATCGGCTTGCTTGCTTTCTTCGTTTACAATGGAATGGATAAGAAACTTGATAAATCAATAGCCGATAGTGGCGAAAAAGTTGAAGAAGAAGCTTTCAAACTTAGCGATATAAAAATGATAATTACAAACAAGGGATTTTGGTTAATTGCTTTGCTTTGTGTTTTATTTTATTCGGCAGTGTTCCCATTCTTGAAATATGCCGCCGACTTAATGGTAAATAAATATTCAATTTCACCCGAGACAGCTGGTTATATACCCAGCCTTTTACCATTAGGAACTTTATTCCTTACTCCTTTATTTGGGGCATATTATGACAAAAAAGGCAAGGGAGCAACAATTATGATTATTGGTGCGGCAATGCTTGTATTCATTCACGGTGTATTCACATTGCCATTATTTGAACACTGGATTGTTGCTGTTATTTTAGTTATGTTATTAGGTGTTGCTCTTTCTCTTGTTCCATCGGCAATGTGGCCTTCTGTACCGAAAATTATACCCGAGAAACAACTTGGTACTGCATACTCATTAATTTTCTGGGTTCAAAATTGGGGACTTATGGGCGTACCTTTTGTAATTGGTATTGTTTTGGAGAAATATTGCATTACAGGCGAGATAACCGAAAACGGACTTACAAGACCTACTTACGATTATACACTACCTATGTTGATATTTGCAGTAATAGGTATTCTTGCCGTGGTTGTTGCTATTTTGCTTAAGCGTGAGGATAGAATCAAGGGATATGGACTTGAACTACCGAATATTAAGCAAGCGGAATAGTAATATCTTTTATTTACATAAGGCATACGGTTTTTATCGTGTGCCTTTTTTTATAAAATAAATGTCTGCTTCTTTCATCAATATAAAACTGAATATGATAATAATTAATAAGTGAGAAATGAAAAAACCGTTTGATATAATTGTTGAAATGGAAAAAGCTGAAATGGATTATCAGGCAATACCAAAAAAATTGACAATCCTTCCTTTGCGTGATAATATTATTTTCCCATATATGATTTTTCCTGTCCTCATCGGTCGCTCTACATCGCTGAAAGCAGTAGCCGAAGCCGTTGAGAAGGATAAATTTATTTTTGTTACTGCACAGAAAAGCTCGGATACAGAAGAACCGGAATTTGACGATATATACAAATACGGTACAACTGCAAAGATTATTCAAGTGTTGAAACTACCAAACAATCTGTTAAAAGTTCTTGTCGAAGGATTATTTGTATCGAAAATCAAACGGAAACTAAAATCTGATGAATGCTTAAAAGGAATTATTGAGCAAGTGCCAATAGCAGATGAAGAAGAAAGTACCGAATTTACGGCAATCGTCCGGCATACGTCAAATTTGTTTTCTACTTATGTAAAAAGCAACTCTAAGCTTCCACAGGATTTAATATCGGCATTCGAGAATATCGAATCACCTGAGCGTAAATTGTATTTTGCCGCCGCCAATATCAATGAAAAGATTGAAGTAATGCAATCTATTTTGGAGCAAAAATCACTAAAAGCGCAATACTTCAAATTATCAACAATATTAGCGGCTGAAATAGAACTTATGCAAATTGAGCAGGAAGTCGATGAAAAAGTAAGTAATACAATACAACAGACACAAAGAAAATTCTATATACAAGAGCAAATACGAGTCTTGCAGGACGAACTCGGCGAAGATGACGAAGCGGCACCGGACATTGCGATTTTGCGTGAAGCAATCGAAAAAGCAGGTATGCCGAAAGCGGCAAAGGATAAGGCAAAAGAGGAACTTGATAAATTGAAAAAAATTCCACCGATGTCCCCCGAGTATTCTGTTAATAGGACTTATATCGAGTGGCTGACTCAGGTGCCTTGGAGCAATAAAACAATGGATAATCTGAACATTGAACATGTTAAAAATATTCTGGACGAAGACCACTACAATTTGGAAAAACCCAAAGAGCGTATAACGGAATTTATAGCCGTATTGAATTTAGCAGGTAGTATTAAGAGGCAAATCCTATGCTTTGTGGGACCTCCGGGTGTTGGCAAAACGTCATTGGGGCGCTCTATTGCACGTGCCTTAAATAGGAAATTCGTCAGGTTCTCCTTAGGTGGGATTAGAGATGAAGCGGAGATACGAGGACATAGGCGTACATATATCGGAGCATTGCCCGGTAAGATTGTCCAATCTATGAAAAAAGCGGGAACGACTAATCCGGTTATATTGCTTGATGAAATTGATAAAATGTCTATGGATTTTCGGGGCGACCCTTCCTCTGCATTGTTGGAGGTTTTGGATCCGGAACAAAATATCGCCTTTAACGACCATTACCTCGAAGTAGATTATGATTTATCAAATGTATTATTTATCACAACGGCAAATGTGCAATACGACATTCCGCTTCCTTTGCAGGATAGAATGGAAATAATTCATTTGAACAGCTACCTTCAGCCTGAGAAATTGGAAATCGCCAAGCGACATATCATTCCTAAACTGTTGCAGGAATTCAAACTTGATAATCTCAAAGTTTCATTCACAGATAAAGCAATTAATAAAATTATTCGCGAATACACTCGCGAAGCCGGTGTCAGAAATTTAGAGAGAGAACTTGCCTCGGTCCTTAGGAAACTTGCCAAAGATATTGTTCAAGATTATTACTCCAAAAAGAAAATCAAAGAAGCTAAGGAAACCGCATTATCAGCTCACCCTGATTTTCAAAAATCAATAAAAAGACGTACATTCAAAATTGATGATAAGAAGATTATTGAATATTTGAAGAAACCGAGATATAAAGACCGACAAGAAAAATTAATTGATAAAATCGGTGTTGCAACCGGACTTGCTTGGACGAGTGTAGGCGGCGAAATTTTACCGATTGAAGTAACCATTATGTCCGGTGCCGAAAAATTAATACTCACCGGAAAACTCGGCGATGTAATGAAAGAATCCGCCAGAGCGGCATTATCGTATATTCGTGCCAATGCCTCATTATTCAAAATTGATGATGATTTCTTTACAAAGAAAGAGATACATATACATATACCCGAGGGTGCAATTCCAAAAGACGGACCTTCTGCGGGAATAACAATGGCAACTGCGCTAATTTCTGCCGCAACTAATATGAAAGTTGCCGGAGATGTAGCAATGACAGGTGAAATCACATTGCGTGGTAACATACTGCCAATCGGCGGATTGAATGAGAAGTTGCTCGCCGCCAAAAGAATAGGTATCAAGACGGTTCTCATTCCTTTTGACAATAAAAATGATATTGACGAAATAAATGATTATGTTAAAAAAGGATTGGATATTATACCAATCAAAACTTATAAAGATGCTATACCTTATGTATTCAGAGATGGCAAAAACCGAAAAAGCAAAAAATAGATGGATGATTACAGAAAATATCTAAATCCGAAAACAATTGCCAGATTGAAAAAAATCGAATTGAAGGCAAAGTTGGTGGTAGAAGGTTTTATCACCGGTTTACACCGTTCACCTTATCATGGCTTCAGTGTTGAATTTTCAGAACATCGCCAATACTATCCCGGAGACGAAGTAAAGCATATTGATTGGAAGGTATATGGTAGGACGGATAAATATTTCATTAAGCAATATGAAGAAGAAACAAATCTTCGTTGTATGATAGCGGTTGATAAAAGCGCCTCAATGAAATATGCGTCCGAAGGCAATATATCTAAATTCGAGTACTCCATCTATCTTGCCGCCGCATTATCCTATATGCTCACTAAGCAGCGAGATGCAGTTGGTCTGGCTCTTTACGACACAAATCTAAAAACATTCCTACCACCCCGCTCAAAGACTTCATATCTATATGAAATATTAAAAACACTGGATAGCACGGAACCCTCCGAGCAGACCGGTACTTCGGCGGCATTAGACGAACTTGCCGAAAGAATCAACCGCCGCAGTTTGGTTGTAATAATGAGCGATTTCCTTGATGATGATATATCTGTAACAAACGCCTTAAAGCATTTTCGCCATAGAAATCACGAAGTTGTCGTTTTCCATATTCTCGACCCACAGGAAATTGAATTTAAGTTCGGTAGCAGTGCAAATTTTGTAGATATGGAGAGTGAAGAAGAAATGATAACACAGCCCTACCAAATACGCAAATCATATAAAGCCGCCGTGGATACATATATACATAATATCCAAAAGGAATGTTATAATCATAATATAGACTATAATTTAATTACTACATCTGACACATTCGACAAAGCATTACGAAAATTTTTGTCAAAACGGGCAAGAATTTAGGGTTTACTTCTCTTTTCTATATTTTCATCATCATCATCAACGACAGGTGGCAATAAATCAATGAGCCATTTATCTTTATTCTTAATAAAGTATTCCTTTGCGGGTTCATACTCATTAGGAATAATCCCGTCAAGAATAGCTTCTTCAATCCGTGTTTTAAGCTGACCTATTACTCTTGAGGGCGGTAAACCTGTAATTTCCATAATCTCATCACCTCTAACAGGAGATTGGAACTCACGCAATTTGTCCTTTTCCTGTACAGTGAGAACTTTCTGAAAAACACTTTCATAATTCTGGAAATACTTAAAAGAAAGACGCGGATTGTTTGTAGTAATATCCGCTTTGCATAGAAGGAATAAATCTTCCAGGGCGCCACCGGCATGGAATGCGAGGCGTCTAACGGCAGAATCAGTAACACCATGGTCCACAAGTGCCATTGGACGCTGATGAAGCCGAACAAGTTTCTCGACATATTCTACTTTGTCCATAGGTAATCTCATACGTCTGAAAACACGCTCTACGTGCCTTGCTCCGAGTTCCTCATGACCGTGGAATGTCCAACCTGTATTCTCATTAAAACGCTTTGTAATAGGTTTAGCAATGTCATGCATCAATGCGGCAAACTTCAACCAAATATTATCGGTCTGTTCCGCAAGATTATCTACTACTTGGAAAGTATGAAGCAAAACGTCTTTATGTTTGAAAACGCGTCCGTCAATATTTTTTTCCTCGACCCCCGCCAAAGCCGCTAATTCGGGGAAGATTAATTTCATCAAACCCGTATCGTGTAGCATATACAGCCCATGGCTTGGCTTTGGAGATGCAAGTATTTTTAGGAATTCATCTCTGATACGCTCCTGCGAAATAATTTCAATTCGTGTTGCCAATCGCTTGATAGCAAAATAACAAGCCTGATGAATCAGAAAACCAAGTTGGGAAGCAAATCGAATAGCACGCAACATACGCAAAGGGTCATCTGTAAAAGTTGTCGGTGGGTCTAATGGTGTTTTTAATATTTTCGACCTAATATCTGTCAGACCATTAAATTTATCGGTAACTTTACCAAAATTATCTTTGTTCAAGCTGACGGCAATAGCATTAATCGTAAAGTCTCTACGGCGTAAGTCATCTTCCAATGTGCCTATTGTAACAATCGGCTTGCGACTGTTGGATTTATATTCCTCCTTGCGAGTGCCTACAAACTCGAACTTATACTTACCGATAGGCACCATAGCCGTTCTGAATTTAGGAAAAGTAATTGCTTTCGATTTAAATATTTTTGCAATTTCCTTAGCAAATTCAAGAGCATCGCCGACAATAGTAAAATCAAAATCCGTTCGCTTTTTCTTCAGATAATAATCACGAACATATCCGCCGACAATATAAATCTCGACATTTAATTGGTCTGCAATTTTGCCGATTTGCTTAAGCATAGGTTCTGCAATAATGATTGAATCATCGGCACTGGTAGCGGCGGCTACAACATTTAATGCACTTCTTCTTTTTCTTTTAGGTCGTACTTTTTCTATCATAAAATTCTACAGTAATCTGCCAAACTTTTTATCAAAATCAGTTAGTTTGAAATTCAATATAACAGGTCTGCCATGCGGACAGGCATAGGGGACATTGCATTTCATCAAATCATTAAATAAATTCAGCATCTCATCTTGGCTTAATGTTTTGCCCGTCTTGATTGCGGCTTTACAAGCAAATGATGCTGCTAAGTTATCACGTTTATTTGTGCTTCTTATTTTCTGTTCTTCTTCAAATAATTCAATTATTTCTTTAAAAGTTCTCGTTTCCTCATTTCCGGCAACATCTATCGGCACTCCGCTCAGTATCGCCTTGTTAGGTTCAATCAACTCGAAAATATATCCCAATTGAGTAAGCTCCGTTTTTATTTCCTTTGCAAAACTCATTTCGCTGGGGGTTAAAGATATATCAATAGGAAAAAGGACTTCCTGAGTTTGAGCAAAATGATTATTCATCATTGCCAAGGCTTTTTCATAAATAATTCTTTCGTGTGCCGCATGCTGGTCTATCACAATGCAGCCATCTTCGGTCTGGGCAAAAATATACTTGGAATGCAATTGCCAGAAAAATTGAGCTGAATCAATAACGGGTTGATTATTAAACGCCACTGTTTGCTCGGGTTCAATTATATTATTATCGCTTTTGGCAAAAACCGCATCAAATGCCGTCAATACGGAAGCAATCTCCGCCGGCTTAACACTTGGTTTGAAATCACGAGTCAAGAACTTATCCGTGTGCTTATTAGTAAATGAATCGCTTTTTCTCTGTGATTCAATAATTTCACCGGTTTCCTTATTGATTAATGCAGGATTGTTGTCGGCTGTATTGGACAACGTAAATCGCGGCATACCGGCAGTAGCGGTAGTGTCCAAATTAATTGACGGAGTCATATTATTTTCATTCAAAGCGTTTGAGACAGCCCGTCTGATTGCAGAGTAAACAATTCTTTCGTCTTCAAACTTTACTTCGTGCTTCTGCGGATGTACATTGACGTCATATTTATCAGTATTAATTTCAATATTGATAACAAAAAACGGATGGGCGCTTTTTTCCAGCAAATGCTCGAATGCAGAAAATACAGCGTGGTTAAGCGACTTGCTGATAATACTCCGTCCATTGAGAAAGAGATATTGATTGCTCCGTGATTTTTTTGCAAGCTGCGGTTTGCCGGCATAGCCCCATATCTTAATATCATTTGTAGCATAGTCAAGTTTGATAACGGAATTTGCCGTATTTTCACCCATCAATGTATTTATTCTTTCGAGCAGTGTCCCTTTCTTGACATCGAATATAAGTTTTTCATCATCATAGAAAGTAAGCCTACTATCAATCGCAGATAAACCGAATTTCAGCATAGTATCGGCTATATATCTAAATTCCGTTAAATTTGATTTCAAAAATTTACGCCGTGCAGGTAGGTTGTAGAATAGGTTACGCACAAAGACCTGTGTCCCCTTGTCCATTTGCACGGGTTGAATATTCGGCTCACCCATAGGCTCTACTGTCAATTTCCAGCCATGTTCGGAACCGGCAATACGGGAACGAATTTCGAGATTTGAAACAGCGGCAATGGAAGCAAGAGCCTCACCACGAAAACCATAGGATTTAATTAATTCAAGGTCTTCGATAGTTAAAATCTTACTTGTAGCGTGGCGAGTGATTGAGAGCAATAAATCCTCCTTGCTCATTCCACTCCCGTTATCAACAATATGCAGTAATTGTTTGCCGGCATCTTTTACGCGTACAAGTACAGAATCCGCTCCGGCATCAAGCGAGTTTTCCACTAATTCCTTTACAACCGATTCCGGTCTTTGCACAACTTCTCCGGCGGCAATTTGATTAGCGATGAACTCAGGTAATATGGTTATCTTGCTACAAATAAAGGTTTTTTGAAATTTGCTGCTAAAAAAGAATTAATTTATCAATACTTGACGTAATAACATAACAACTTTTTTATATTTTTCAACAAATACAAAAAAAAGCACATTGATACGTGTATATGATTATGGATAAATATATTGATAAAATAGCAGATGCTTTCCTATTTCGCGAAGGCACACAAGAAGACGAGAACGGCACACTACAACCTGTCGTAACTGTCGGTTCTATTGTTTGGGGTATTATTCTACGTGCTTCAATCATCGTCTTGTTCAGTTTTTTCTTCATTCAGTTTTTTAGATTTCACGGCTATTGGTGGCTTGCGTTATTTATTTTTTGGTTTGCCGCTATATATCCGGGCTGGAAGCAGTTTCAAAACTTTGATAAAAAGATAAAGGACATTGAAGAAAATACTTTATGCGGCAAATGCAAATACTTTGAATCAAGTGGTCAGCTTTGCAAAATCTATGATGAACATATTACAAAAGAATATATCCCCTGCGACGGCTTAGATTGGGAGCCTACTTCATTTGAAGAAGAATAAATAAATCGGTAAAACAAAAAAAGAGCCGCATATAGCGACTCTTTTTTAATAATGCTTTCATCATTCCGTTCGATTGGAAATAATATGCAAATCTCGTTGAGGATATGGGATTTCGATACTATGCTCCCTGAACTGCTTTACAATTTCCTTATTAATTTGATGGATAGTCAAACCACGTAATTCAGGCTCTTTCGCCCAGCCAAGTAATTCAAAATTAAGAGACGAATCGCCAAATGTTCTGAAACGGACACGCGGTTCCGGTTCGGGATAAATATTATCATTATTCTTAGCGATTTGAAGTAAAATATCTTCGACTAACTCAATATCACAATTATACGAGACCCCAATAGGTACCCGAACTCTAAATTTCTTCTCGGGCGCACTTTCGTTAATTATCTTCTCATTTGCAATTATCGAATTGGGAATTGAAATCAATATATCATCACGCGTCTTGATACGAGTACTACGAAGCCCAATTTCCACAACCTCTCCCCTTTCGGTTGATAAATCTACATAATCACCTATCTTATACGGTTGGTCAACAATAATAGTAAACCCCGCAAAGAAATTTGAAATAGTATCCTTAGCGGCAAATAGCACAACAGCCGACATTATACTCGCCGAAGTCAGCATTGGTGCCAAATCCACTCCCCATATTGCCAGAAAAATAATGAGCGAGACGACAATTATGATGATTTTCAGAAGACTCGTTAATGCAGGAACGGCATCATCGCGCAAACCACTTATCTGAAATAATTTGAATAGTATGCTGACAATAATTTTGCGAGTAAGACCAAAGGCGGTAATCGTCCAAGAAATCAATAAAATAGAATAAAATAATCGTTGCGACAGGAGCAATAAAGAAGCGGACGGCTGCAAATCCCTAATAGCAAAATAAATACCAGACACAACTATTGTATAAAGAATTGGTCTATGAAGAATTTCTACCAAAACATCATCTAAATCAGTGGTGGTTTTTCTCGTAAGTTTTCTGAATACACGATTAATAATAAATTCGAGAACAAACAAAACAACAACAAAGGCAATGAATTTGAACAGTACATCTATATATGGATTAGTCGTCAGTTCCAGAAATTTCAATGATTCAAACATATTACTCAAAAAGAAAAATTAAAAAAACTTTTTGTTAAATTTTCAAATAATTAATATTACAATCTAAACATAATCGTCAAATAGAAAAAATTTTGAGTATTTTTTTATATAAATAAATGAGGTTTAAATGGCAGAACATCACAAAGTGATAGTAATCGGTTCGGGTCCTGCGGGATTGACAGCCGCAATATATACGGGGCGCGCATTATTGGATACAGTAGTTTTTTTGGGCGACCAGCCCGGCGGACAGCTGACAATTACAACGGAAGTTGAAAATTATCCGGGTTTCCCCGATGGAGTACAAGGTCCTGAACTTATGGAAATTATGCGAAAGCAAGCACATAAATTCGGTGCCAAATCAATTTTTGAGACTATTAAAAAAGTCGATTTTTCCGAAAGACCGTTTAGAATGTGGTCTTCGGCAGACAAGGAATATACTGCTGATGCCGTTATTATTTCTACCGGTGCCACTGCTCGCAGACTTCACTATAAGGGCGAAGAAAAATATTGGGGATACGGCATTTCCGCTTGCGCCACTTGCGATGGATTCTTCTTCCGCGACCAACACGTGTACATTATTGGTGGTGGCGACTCTGCAATGGAAGAAGCTAACTACTTGACACACTTTGCAAGCAAAGTAACAATTTTACATCGTAGAGACTATCTGCGTGCTTCAAAAATTATGATTGAGCAAGCAAAGAAAAATCCAAAAATCGACTGGATGCTTAACTACGTTATCGAAGAATTTCTTGGTGAAGAAGTCAATGGTTTTCCGAAATTAACAAAGCTGAAAGTACGAAACACAAAGACAGACGAAATCAGCGAAGTACCTGCTGACGGCGTTTTTTATGCTATCGGGCATGTGCCTAACACAGAGGTATTCGGTGATACTCTGGACAAGGACGAAACAGGCTATCTAATCACAAAGCCGAAATCGACATATACAAATATTCCGGGCGTATTTGCTTGCGGTGATGTACAGGATTCTGTATATCGTCAGGCTATATCCGCTGCCGGCACAGGCTGTATGGCGGCAATTGATGCCGAACGCTGGCTTGGTGAAAATTTATAATTCTATTATCAATAAGGGCAGTATCAGAACTGCCCTTTTTTTATTATGTTTTATCATTTCATATATAATATTTTTATTATTCCGGTAATGAAATTACTCGTGCCGATTCTTTCCTTGTTTCTGCCCAAGCTAAAAATGCGTCAGAAGAATTGGAAAAGTATTTTCAATAATACCGAAATTCGACGCAACAGCTCGGATAAGTTAATATGGTTTCATTCGGCATCAATGGGTGAGTTCGAGCAGGCTAAATACATTATTGAGAAACTGAAAACAGATAATAAACATATTAAAATTCTTGTTACATTTTACTCACCCTCCGGATACGAAAATCAAAAGGATTATCAATTTGCAGATGCAGTAATTTATCTACCGGCAGACAGTAGAGCTAATGTCAAGCGTTTTCTGGATAAGTACAAACCTGATTTATCCGTATTCATACGTTACGACTTATGGCACAATTATCTCTATGAATGCCATAAGCGAGAAATACCTCTATTTCTTATTGCGGCTACCAAGCCTGCTAAGTCTAAATTAGCATCAATAGAATTGGTTAATCAATTCTTTGCTTCAAATTATTCATTATTCAATAAAATATATACAGTCGGGAAAACGCATACGGATTTCTTTGAATCTTTGTATATTAATTCACAGATTATCACTGCAACCGACCCACGTTTTGATAGAATTTTTGCCGCAGTTGATAATAATCGCAACAATGAATTACTGCCAAAAGAATTATTTAGCAATCAATTTACACTTGTCGCCGGTAGTACTTGGGAACCTGATGAAGACATATTAATCCCTGCTTTGGGGCATATAAATAAAGATAGATTCAATTACAGGTGTATTTTTGTACCACACGAACCGACAAGCCGACATATTACAAAATTGAAAACGAGGATTGACGCACTACTACTTTCCGAATTAATCGAATTAATAAAGAATACAAATGACAATAAGATAATTGCCGATAGAATGAGTAACAAACATATCATCGTGGACAGTATCGGTAAACTTCTTGCTCTATATTCATTTGCAGATGCCGCATATATTGGTGGGGGGTTTGGTGCCGGTATTCATAGCGTAACCGAGGCGGCAGGCTACGGACTTCCTATTGCCACAGCAAAGAAAATCAATAATTCTCCTGATGCCGTCAATCTATTAAATGTAGAAGCATTGACAGTAGTATATAATCAAGACGACACCTACAATTGGCTGGCAATGCTGGGCGATAAGAATAAAAGAAAAAAGAAGGGCGAAATTGCTCGGAACTACATCATTTCCAATCTCGGCACAAGTGATAAGATTATTCATTCTCTTTTAAATGAACTCCATTCCAAAGTTAACAAAGTTAAATAGATTATTGGTTTAGGTATTGGGTTTAATAGAACAAAAGAGATGAGTCCCCTACGGTGCTGAAAAACAATAGATTAATAAAACAAAAGAGCCGCCCGAAAAAAGGACGGCTCTAAATAGTAAAATAAAGTATGTTGAGAGTAATTAAACCCAGCCGCGAATTTTAACGGCTTCTGCAACTCTCGAAATAGAAATCATATATGCGGCATCACGCATATAGATATTCTTGGAACGAGCCAAATCCGAAACAGCATGATAGGCATTTGTCATCTTCTCATCAAGTTTGGTGAGGACTTCTTCTTTGGGCCAGTAGTAATTAAGATTACACTGTACCTGCTCGAAGTATGAACATGTAACGCCACCGGCATTAGCCAAGAAATCGGGAATTACCCAAATACCTTTTTCTTTAATCACTTCGTCAGCTTCGGGTGTTGTCGGTCCATTTGCACCTTCGACAATCAACTTAACAGTGTCTTTGATTTTGTTCACTGTTTTACCGTTAATCTGATTTTCGATAGCGGCAGGAACAAGAATATCAACATCTTGCTCAATCCAAGCATCACCGGGGAGAATTTCAAATCCCATATCTTGGGCTTTTGCTTTATCGATTTCGCCGAAACGATTAGTGATTGAAAGCAAATCTTCCATTTTAATACCGTCCATTTTGCGGTATGTAAATGATTTCTGCTCTTTGTTATCCCAGCAAGAAACAGCGATAGCTTTTCCGCCATATTGAGTATAGAGGTCAACAGCATATTGGCTGACATTACCAAAGCCTTGGAAAGAAGCAGTAGTTTTTGAAATATCAATATTCATTTCTTTCAATGCTTCCCTTGTGCAATACATAGCACCGTAGCCGGTAGCTTCTGTTCTACCGAGCGAGCCACCCAAACCGAGAGGCTTACCTGTGATTAAACCGGGTGCTTTGTATCCAACAATTCTTTCATACTCGTCGAGCATCCACAACATATGCTGACCGGAAGTCATAACGTCCGGAGCCGGAACATCTTGCAGAGGACCGATATTGCGTGCAATCTGGCGAACCCAACCGCGACATATTGCTTCCTGCTCTCTCATTGAAAGATTGTGCGGGTCGCAAATAACGCCGCCTTTACCGCCTCCAAGCGGTATATCGACTACTGCGGTCTTCCAGGTCATCCACATTGCAAGCGCTCTTACGGTGTCTATTGTTTCCTGCGGGTGGAAACGAATACCGCCTTTTGAAGGTCCGCGTGCATCACTGTGCTGACAGCGGAAACCCTTGAACACCTTGTAACTTCCGTCATCCATGCGTATCGGAATATTAAAATGATATTCACGGTCGGGAAAACGCAATAAATCTCTTGTTGCTTGATCCAATTCTAATTTCTCGGCAACTGCATCGAACTGCTGCTGTGCCATTTTGAACGGATTGAAAGCTTCGCTAGCCATAATAACTCCTAAAATTAAAAATTAGTTAAGACACAAAAATAAAAGCAAATCAATAGCAGTCCGAATGCTTTCGGAGTTTCCGTTTCTTGATTTGCTTTTAAAATTCATGTTCTTTTAGAAAAACAATTATTTTTTTGTCATTTCAACAGTTGTAATTTAAGAAAATGAATTTAGATAAAATCACAAAATTTTTATTATTTTTAATTTTTTCAGATAATATTAATTATCTGTTAATCTTTTAGCCTGTCTTAATGTTTAGTCCTCCTCGTCCATTACAATTTGAAGATACATATTTTCATCTTTCAAACGCAATATTTCGGCAAAAGGTATGTCGTTACCACGCAGATAAAGCACCTGCAATTTCGGTAAGAACTTAATACACTCTGGGATTTCCGTTAGTTCATTATATGATAAATCGAGTATTTTCAATTCTTTCAATCCACAGATACCGTCATCATTTTTTATTCTTGATATATCATTATTCGAGAGATTAAGAATTTTTACATTCGGGAAGTCCTCAAGTTCACGCGGAACTCGCAATAAACCGTCAGTATTACTTAGGTCAATAATATCAACTTCTTTATGATTGATATATTCACTTTTCAATTCTTTTTTGGAAGTAACAATTTTTATTTTTTCATAATTCAATCCCGGGGTTGGGTATTTCTCAATCTTGGGAATAATATACAGCAAGTATTTTGCCATCTCGGAATCAGGATTTTCTTTGAGTGCTTGCTTTAAATATTCTCTCGCCCGTTCAAAATTATGTGCATACATTGCTTCAAGTGCTTTATCCATATAATCGGACTCGGGCGAATCCCCAGCCGAGAAATCGTTATCAGACAAATAACTTGTATTGTCGGTATTACCATTTGTACGCAAAGTAGCAATTGCACGTTTGACGGCTTGAATGCTACCGGGGTTATTCTTTAAAACATTCTGATAAATACTTAATGCCTTGTCCAGATGCCTCAAAGCCCTTGTAAAGTATTTACTTTTACCTTCAATCTGCGCCCTATCCCGCCAGTAATAACCAAGATACTCATTAGCAACAGCTATCCAGTAATTTTCATTGTGGCGCCGGACAATAGCCAGCCCTTTCTCAAGATAATCTTTGCTTAAATCAAATGCACCTGATTCACGAAACGAACCGCCCAGCTTTATGTAACGCTTACCGAGTTCCAAGTTGCTTCTCTGTGCATAAGTTTCCAACGAGAAGAACAACCCTAAAATAATGATTAAAAAATAGTACTTTTTCATTTGTTTATCCTTTTTAATTGTATTCAACCATTAATACTTGTCTTCCCACCACAGGCAAAGCCTTAGACCAACCGAGAGACCTGAGAACATATCTCTACCGAGATTAATTGTCCCGTTATCCGTATTAAATGCAAAGTCCTGAGTAGGATAGAAAAGTGAATACTGAACGAACAAATCCAAGGGATAGAACCAAGCATATTTCATAAGGTCAATCTCGAAATTAATACGATAGCCGCGCCAATCGGATTTACCGAAACCGGAATTATATTGCCTTGCTTCCGCCCAATAGTAGCCTGCACCCATTCGCATACCGAGGGTAAACGCCTTCAAATCCAAACGTCCGGGAACTTTTAGATTAATACCGGTAGAATACCAATTAATATTCCAAAGAAATTCATTGTCATTTGCATCTTTTGTCGAAAATCTTGGTTTGGCAAATTCGCCGTAGAATTCCAAGAAATCAGCACCGTTGAAAATCGGAAACAAACTCAATTCAAATTTACCACCCAAAGTAAAATCGGCAGATACATTTGATTCGCCGGGCAAGAAATATTGGCGACCCAATATTGATACGTTAAACACCTGCGCACTATTTTTAAAGAGTTCGTTAAGTTTCTCTTCTTTCAATAGTACATAATAGTTATCGAATTTGCTTCGCTGTTCTTCATACAATTTCAATTTTTCCACTTCGTGCTTATATGTCATATCGGAAATTGAATTTTGTATTGAATCAAGCAAGAACTGCAATTTCTTCACTGTCATAATTTTTGAACCGGAAATTTGATTTGACAGTTTACCGGCAACCTTATCATATTGGTTAATTAGTTCTGTCAGTTCCCTACTTCTTTTGCGGCTTATTCTTTTAGGTAAATCAGGAACAGTCATTAGCGGTTGTTTACCAAGAGTGATTAATTGGCTTTCCAAGGCTTTTGACTTTGCGTATTGGTCAATTAATAAATCCAGCAATTGCCTCTTAGTAAGCGTATTGCCTTCCTTATCTACCAAATATTTGTCTTGATATCTAAGCTTATTAATCTTAACAGCCGGCTCATAATAAATCTTTTGAGATTTACCGTTTTCCAACGATGAACCGTTCTGTGCAGTCGCATTAACAGCCGTCAATACGAAACTTATAAAAATAAATAAAAGAATTTTCTTCATAGAAAACCTCAAAATAATTCTAAAATGTTTATTTAATATATCTAAAATTATGCCAAATTACAACTTTTTTATATTTTTTTCTTCTTACTATTTGTTCGATTTGAAGAAATACCCGTCAAAAAATGCTTTAAATACGGTTTTAATATCAGCCGGTTTATGCACTCTGCTAAGCCATCTGAGCAAATATGCAAAAGGTCTTACATATCTAACAGCCGTATCTCCATTCAATCTATCAATTGCAATAATATTTCTAATCATATAATATGTCTTCCAATTGAATTCGGGTGGGATACTGACATAAGGCAATTTCCGTTTCATAGTAGCATCACGATAGACATAAATTTTGAATCCTGCTTTCCAAGCACGAATAAAAAATTCAGTATCGTCCCCATAGATGAAAAAATCTTTTTCAGGCAAACCGATTTTTTCAATAAGTGAACGATGAAATAATGGTCCCTCGAAAGTGATGCCCACAGCTTCTGTCTTCTCTTCCTTGATATTCTCTTTGGAATAAACATCATTCCATAAACTGCTAAACGGATTGCTCAAATTCATAGTAAGGACGTCATTGAAGAATGGCTTACCATTGTGCATATAGCGAAGAGGAGTACGTATGATATACGGAATATCGTTATCCAACATTTTTTCAAGACAATCTTTTGCAGGAACTACATCATCGTCCATAGTCCAAATCCAATCTGCTCCACGTCCGTATGCTTCGCGAAAGGCACGCCACTGTCCGCCGGAACTACCGAGATTTGCTTGCTCAATTACAATTAGCCCATCTTGTAGGGACAACCATTCTTTTGTGCCGTCAGTGCTTGAATTATTAATAATAATAATTTCATCAAGTTTTCGGGTTTGACCTTTAATAGCTTCAACAATTTCTTTTAGAAATTCCAATCTATTGAATGTTAATATAGTCGCAACAACTTTCATTCAGCATCTTCCCTATTGTAGCGGAATAATGATTTATCATCATTTGATAATACGAAATCATAAAATATTTTTGTTCCTTGCTTATGTGCAGGTAAAACGAGTTTTTCCATTGCATCTTGTAAAGATAACCAAACAAAATCATTATGTTCATCAGACAGTTTGACCTCTGTTTCGTAATCAACCAAACAGGCGAAGACAGGGGCAGATGATAAGGAATTAGTATATGGATTAAAAAAATCAGCGACATAAGGCAATGTCCAAATATCTGAAATATATAATCCTGTTTCTTCGTATAATTCGCGAATTGCCGCTTGTACGGCGGTTTCGTCATTTTCTATTCTGCCGGTAACAACCTGCCAAATATTGGGATATACATCAATATTTGCCGCCCTTTTGAGTAAAAGAAATTTATACTCGCCTACCGTCTTATCATAAGCGGCAATGTGCATTTGTATTGTATTTACAAGAAAATTAATCATCAATAAATCTCTCAATAAATGAGATTAATTTTTTTGAATCATTTTCCCAATTATAAACTTCTGCGGCTTTTAAGGCATTTTTAGATAATTCCGTCGAATCCATACCTGCTATTTTAAGAATTGCGTCTGTAAGAATATCAACATCATTGCAGTCAACAACTAAACCACTCTTTGTATCATTAATTATCCGCCGCATAGGTCTTGCCTGCGATACGATTACAGGTATTCCGCTTGCCATATAATCAAAAAGTTTATTGGAAATAATATGATTAATAAATGTATTATCTTTATAGGGAAGAATCCCAACATCGGTTTCAGATAAAAATCTAACCATTTCCTGTTGTTTATAAGCGCCATAAAGTATAATTGATTTCGTAGCATTTGCACTTTCAACAATATCTTTAACTTGCTCGAAAGACTCCCCTGTACCTGCCATAAAAAGTGAAATTTCATTATTAATTTTTAGAGCATTGACAAAGGCTTTAGCTAATACATCAAGATTCCTGTCATTTGAGAAATGCCCGTGATAAGCAAAACGCATAGGCTTGCTCAAGATATGATTTGTAATGCTACTGTATTCAGATATAGATGGAGTGTTCAGAACTTCTACAATTTGTTCTTTTGGATAGGTGAATTCATTCAATAAACGTTCTTTTAATTCTTTACTTACAACAATAATTCCATCCGAAGAATTAATAGCCTTTTTTTCCAACTTCTCGGGTAATTTGATAGAGTGTACAAAAAATCGTTTAATAATATTTTTTGAGTATTTATCCCAGCCTTTCATAGCGGCGGGATAATGCTCTGCCATATCAAAAATAACCGGAATTTTCATAGGTAAAGCATATTTTTTCGCCGCTTCAGTCAAGAAAAATTCGCGTGTAATAATTAGACCGGGTTTAAACTCATTGATTATTGCTTTGATACTATTCCGCCAAACAGGATTAAGCGATAATGGTTGTGTCAATAGAGCGGATTTTCCGAAACCTACTCTTTTTACACTAATTCCATCAACGATTTCTTCTTCCTGTACTTCGCCCTTCCATCTGCACAGTAATAATACTTCATATCCGTTATCAATAAATGATTTACAGAATTTTTCGACCCTAATATCCCAGGGATATTTGTCTTTCCAAATATATAGTATTCTTTTCATATCAGGAATTATTCGATTTGCTTTTCTTTTTCAATTTATGCTTAATAAATTCTACAATTATCGGCACAACGGAAATCAATATAATGACGATAATGGCAATAGAAAAATTATTTTTGACTACCGGCAAACCACCAAAGAAATAGCCTGCATAAACAAAAATACCTACCCACAAAGCACCACCGATAATATCATAAGTTAAAAATCTAATATAATTCATAGCACCAATTCCGGCAACGAAAGGCATAAATGTTCTGATAATTGGAACGAAACGGGCAAGAATAACAGTTTTACCGCCATGCTTTTCGTAGAAAGCATGCGTTTTATCCAAATATTCCTTTTTTAAAAATTTTGATTCCTTATGAAAAACACTCTCACCAAGCTTATGACCAATCCAATAATTCATATTGTCCCCTGCAACAGCGGCAAACCATAATAAAAGGAATAACAAATGCGGACTCAATACACCAAGACCGGCAAAAGAACCTGCGGCAAAAAGTAAGGAATCACCCGGCAAAAACGGTGTTACAACAAACCCCGTTTCCATAAATATTACTAAGAACAATATTCCATAAGTCCATGTTCCGTATTCACGAATTATTTCCCCTAAATATTTATCAATATGGAGAATAATATCAAATAATTGTCCGATACCACCGCTCAAATCAAAGCTCATAAATGCCTAATATTTAATTCTTATTTATTTTATTTTCAATAACTTCAAGTAATCTCTTAATATTAACTTCCCAGTTCAAATTATTCTTATATTCTTTATAAGATGACTTTGCTAATTCCTTATATTGCACTTTGTTATTAGCAATTTTTAGTATTTCGTCAGCAATAAGTTCAAGATTTAAAGGAACACTAAAAATTAAACCGTTTACATTTTGCTTGACCACAGACGAAATCCCTCCTGTATCCGAGACAATACAGGGTAATCCATAAGCATTTGCTTCGTTGAGGGCATGCGGCGTACAATCCTGATGAGGTATATGTATGAGAAAATGATTCTCCATATATATTTCAAGCATTTTCCGCCTACCTGCTTCATCAGCTTTATTAATAAAACCGTGAAAAACGACAAAATCATCATCAATATTTGGGATATTATCTATCCCAATGATGTTAAGTCTTGCTTTTAATCCTTTGGAATTTAATAATCTTACGACCTCAATTACTGAATCGCCGTTTTTTCTTTGCCAGTCTCTTCCATTGAATAGGAAATTTATCGTATCAAAGGATTTATCATTTATTAACTGAACGACATTAATATCTTTATATTCAATAAAGTTAGCACCATACGGAATAAAAAATAATTTTGATTCGTACACATTATAATACTTTTTTGCCGTATCAACTGCCCATTCGGAAGAAAAGAAAGCGAGTTCGCAATTATCCAATGCCATTTGTTCGAGATAATGACCTTTTTTATGAGAATGCTCCGAAATATTTGAATACTCGGGATAGTAATTAACCAAGCCTTCAAAAGTAGCATCAGCCCAAAAAAATATGGGTATATCCGTGTCAATCAATGCGATAGGAAGCGAACCGAAACTCAAGATAAAATCATATTTACTTGTTGCTAATTCGCCATTTAATCGCTTTGCAAATGCTTGATGAATAGCAGGTTCGCGATGTAATAAATAGGTTTTAGAACTTATTAATTTATAGAATAATTTCTTGGCTTTATATATAAGAGAAATAGGATTGCTAAATCCGCCGAGAACATCAACAGTATGTCCAGCTTTTCTTAAATAATCAACAATAAACCAACCTATACCAAAAGGGTGTTTGTTAGGATTAGAAGGGTCGAAATCTGTCATCACCCAAGCAATTTTCATCTACATAACTATTATATATTCCAACAATATATCTATTTCTCTTCCCAAACGCCCATCTTATAAAATTTCTCTCTTCTTGCTTTCACCAATTGCTCCGGTTCGATTTTAGTTAGTGCAGATAATTCATTGAGTATGACATCTTTCATTGTAGTGAAAATTGTCTCAGGGTCCCTGTGCGCTCCGCCAACAGGTTCTTTGACAATCAAATCAATAATACTATGTTTCTTCAAATCCTCAGCAGTTAATTGTAATGCTTCAGCGGCTTGTTCTTTATAATCCCAGCTACGCCAAAGAATACTTGAACAAGATTCGGGTGAAATAACGGAATACCAAGAATTTTCCAACATTAAAACTCTATCCCCGACTCCCAGACCAATAGCGCCACCGGAAGCACCTTCACCAATAACAATCACAATGATAGGTACTTTCAACGCCGCCATCTGTAATAAATTGCTTGCAATAGCTTCCGCCTGCCCACGTTCCTCAGCCTCTAATCCCGGGTAAGCACCGGGAGTATCCAAAAAAGTAATTATCGGACGTCCGAATTTTTCGGCAAGCTCGAATAAACGATGAGCTTTTCGATACCCTTCGGGATTTGGCATACCAAAGTTTCTGAATAAATTTGATTTTGTATCGCGCCCTTTTTGATGTCCTACAATTAGAACCTCATAATCATCAATAGTAGCCAAACCACTGACAATAGCATGGTCATCTTTGAACTTTCTATCGCCATGCAATTCGATAAAATTATCAAAACAATGCTGAATATAATCCAAAGTTAATGGTCTTTCGGGGTGTCTTGCCAATTGCACCCTCTGCCAACGCGTTAGATTTTTATAAATATGAAGTCGCAATTCCTCGACTTTTTCTTCCAAATAACTGATTTCTTCGGAAATATCAACCTCGCCGGACAGATTTTTCATTTCGGCGATTTTTTCTTCTAATTCAATAATTGGCTTTTCAAATTCCAGAATAAATTTACCTGCCACTTTTTTTCCTAATCAAATGTTTTAAAATTAATTCAATATCAAGCAAAAAAGAATAATTATTGATATAATACTCATTCAATTTTGCTATCGTAATATCCGATAATTTCTCGGGCGAACTAATAGCCGCCATTCCGGTAATTCCACGTTTATAATCAATAGTATCCTTTTCCGAAGGTACTATACCGACTATTGTTAATTTACCGAGTAAGACAGAATACAGTTCTTTTATTCTATTCTTAGGTTTCTCGGAAAACAAATATACAAAGGGAATTCCTAATGATAAAAGAAATATTGAAACAAGAATATCAAAAGAACGCTTCAAAAGTCTATTTTTGAACATAAAAATTTTCAGAGCGGGTATATCCGGCTCTTTTCCGGCAATGTCATTTATAATCTTTGAGGAGATAAATTCATCAATTTTGCTGGCAATATGAAATCTTACTTTGCTCGATGAATTCTTTTCAATCAATGAAATAAATGTAGAAGCAGGGAGAGTCTTATCTGTAATGATTATCTCGTTTATGTTATTCTCTGCTATAATATTATGTAGATACTGATAGTTGCCGAGTAGCATCTTACTAAGTTCTTTGTTTGCCTCCGACTGATTGACCGCAATAAATCCAATAACGTTAGAGCCAATAAAATCCGACTCTGCAAAAGCATTGTAAAGTTTTTGTGCATCATTATCGGTACCTATAATAGCAATACGTTTTTCCGAATTCTTACCGCTGATATTGTCATAAAAGATAAACAATACCCTAATTAGTGCCGATAGGATAATTGCAAATCCAATAGTCATCAGTACAACACCGCGACTGAATGCGTACTCTTTGAAGAAATAAGTCAATGAGGAAAGAAAGAAAAATGAAAACAAAAGAGCAAGTACAGCCCTACGCGGTGTGTTGCGCTCTTCAAAATATTCCCCTACAGAAATCATTGCGGCAGTCAGGACTACCGATATTACAACAAAAACGGTAGGATAAGCATAATCCGGGAAATTAAAGAATCCGCCGAAACGAATTTTTGTAGCTAATAGTAATGACAAATTGATTGCAAGCAAATCTAATATAAAAATAAAAATGCTCCTTTTGTGCCTACTGAGCATAGCGAGAAACTTGCGAAAGCCGATACCGATACGAAGGAAAAACAAGAATATACCCGAATATGCAAAATGCTTTCTGCTAAATATTGTCATAGCATCATAGAAATGCTGCAAGACATTAATTGCACTGCGTTTGGTGCTAATACCCTTATAATGGATAATAGAGCTTGTATGCACGTACATAATTTTTGCGCCGCTTTTCTTTATTCGATAGCATAGGTCAATATCTTCCCCATACATAAAAAATGCCTCGTCAAATCCATTGACTTTATCCCAAGAAGAACGGCGAATGAACATAAATGCACCGATGATAGAATCAACTTCATAGGTCTTATTTATGGGTTTATAGGTTTGATTATATCCGGCAAATAGTTTGACCTTAGGGAAAAGGCTTTGCAAGCCGAAAAGTTTTGTAAAAGAGACCCAAGGTGTCGGGAAACCACGGCGACAAGCCAACTGAAATGTACCGTCCGAATTCAATACTTTACAACCTGCGGCACCTACTTCTTTATGGTTTTCCATAAATTCATACATAATCTGCAAAGTATTTTCCTCGACAACTGTATCGGGATTTAAAATTAGAATATATTTGCCGGAAGAATGCTCAACTCCAATATTGTTAGCTCTTCCGAAACCGAGATTTTCCTCCAATTGAATGAAGCGAACATCAGGAAACTGATTTTGCAACTCCGTAGGTTGTCCTTCGGTCGAATTATTATCAACGACAATAATTTCAACAGCCAGATTGCCGGAAGATTTTTCAATTGAACTAATGCAATGGGAAAGATAATCCATTGAATTATAATTAACAATCACAATCGATATGTTAATATTCGCATTATTCACAAAGAATACTCATCTTATTGTTTCAAAAACTTTTTATGAGCCATAAATTTCAATTTCCAAACGAGAAAAATAGCTTCGTAAATAATTTTTTTGTTCATTTTGGAAACACCGCTTCGCCTGTCAATGAAAATAATTGGAATTTCCTTGATTTTCGCACCGCTTTTCCAAAGCAAGTAATTCATTTCAATCTGAAAACCATAGCCATTGGTTTTCACCTTGTCCAATACTATCTTTCGCAGTGCATCAGCCCTGAAACATTTAAAACCACCTGTTGCATCTTTAATAGGTAAGCCTGTCAATACACGCGTATAGAGATTAGCACCATAGCTTAAAAACAGACGCCGAAGGGGCCAATTGACAACATTGACACCCGTAACATATCTTGAACCTATAACCAAGTCATAATTATCAAGCTCTTTCAATAATCTAGGCAAGTCCTTCGGGTCGTGCGAAAAATCTGCATCCATTTCAAAAATGGCATCATAATCACGCTCAAGTGCATATTTAAAGCCGGCAATGTAAGCAGTGCCGAGACCATTTTTTTCAGGACGAACAATCAGATGGATACGATTATCATTTTGCTTCATTTCCTCAACTTTTTTATAAGTACCGTCCGGCGAATTATCATCAACAATCAATAAATCGGTTTCGGGCATTATCGAAAAAATTGTATTAATCAATTTTTCGATATTCTCAATTTCGTTATAAGTCGGAATGACTACTATTGTTTTCATAAGCAATAATAATAAATGAACAAAAATATTTATGTTTGACCATGACCTTTAATCATTAAAAAGACAGTTCTAACCATAATTTCCAAATCAAGTTTCAAAGACATATTCTCAATATAATAGAAATCATCTTTTAATCTTCCTTCAATTTCTTCCACACTTTCGATATATGCAGTATATTTAACTTGCCACCAACCCGTAATACCAGGTCTTAATGCAAGCCTTCTGACATAGTATGGAACAATTTTCGCATATTTATCAACAATTTCGGGACGCTCGGGACGGGGACCAACAATTGACATTTCTCCTTTCAACACATTGAGAAATTGAGGGACTTCATCTAAATGAGATTTGCGTAAGAATCTTCCGAATTTCGTTACACGCGGGTCATTGACAGATGTCCACAAGTCGCCACTTATTTGCTTGTCTTGTACCATTGTCCTGAATTTATACATAGTAAAATTTATCCTGTCCTTACCAACACGCTCTTGTAAAAAAAACACCTGTCCTCTAGAATCAATTTTAATAATAATTGCAATAATGAGCCATACGGGTATTCCTAAAACAATAACCAGAAAAGACACGACAATATCAAGAAGACGCTTAATAGCTTCTTCCCAAGGCTTTAATAGTTGGGTATGGATTTCAATCAACGGAATACCATAAACCGTAAATGTTCTGACAGAGCCTGTGAAGATATCATATAAATCCGGCACAATTTTAACTTTAACGCCGTAATTAATACACATATTAACAATCTTCATCAGCTGCCGTCTGCTTCGCGTCTTTCGTGTAATTAAAACTTCATCAGGCTTTTCGGTTTTCATCTTCTCTTCCAAATCGTTCAGTTCGCCCAAAATATCAATGTCTTTGTAGGGTGATTTTGTATCGGAGTTTGTTTCGTCATTGAGTAATATACCACCTAAAATATTATATCCCCAAGCAGACGACAATTGAACTTTGCGAGCAAATTCATTCATACTATTACGTGTACCTATAAGAATTGCATTAATCACATATTTCTTTTCTTTTCGTAATTTCTTCTGAAGCTGACGTGCAAAGATTCTTCCTAAACCAAGAACAACCGCCATAATTAGGAAATATATAACAAAAATCAAACGCGGACGGCGGTCGCCCGAATCCAAAAATACAAGAAAGAATAGTATAAAACTACCGAAAAAAGTAACCCGTAAAATTGTAAAAAATTCATTAAAAGGAGAATGTACATACCAATCACGATATAAACCGTTAATCCAGAATAGCAAAATCCAATAGAATAGGAGAACAAATAAAGGAATGATAAAAAATAAGAATCCGGGTTCAACTACATTATAGAACCAACCCGAATAATATTTAACCAAAAAATAAATGATGTATGCCACAATTATAGAAAGTGCATCAAAATAAAGCTGAATTGCCTGTGGAGACAAAAACTTATTCATCATTCGTTTTTGATGATTCTTATTATTTTGTTTATTGTTAATAACTAATCCGCCCTATTGTTGCAAAAACATACAATCAATTTCTTTGCCATTTCGAGTTTTTCTTACCTGTGAAAAATCTGTAAAATGCACCTGCAAACCCAATACTCATAGTTAGAGCATACAGTGGAAGTTTGAGAAATATAATATTCATATTTCTTTTTTCAAGAATAAACCCAAGCAAAGCACCAAGATAAATATATAATTGAATAATTACAATAACAAATAAAAAATTTCCACTATTAATGAAAAAAGTAGAGATTAAAATAGCTAATAAAAAAACCGGTGCTAGCCATCTTAGTATTTTATGACAAAATAAGAAATACGAAACCCAGCCATAAGAAGGCAACAAGAGCATAGATTTGTGTTTCAATGATGTCATCGCCGAAGCAGAGGCTCTAACCCTACGGCTAATTTCGTCGCTTGTCGATTTCGGTCGTATTTCAAGGACTTCCGCCTCATCAACAAATAGAACACGTTTCCTATTCTGCATAACAGTAAGCAGCGGATAGAAATCATCAGCCACCAAATCATCAGGTAGAGGTTCAATATATTCGCTTTTCAATCCATAAAAAGCACCGAGAGCATTTACAGTTGAATATATCTTACTTTCGTTTATTCGGAATTTTCGTTCAATTTTTTGATAAAGAATTTCGCCAAAACCGCCGGCACTGTCTCCACCTTTACCGATTGATTCCATTGATGCAATGACAGCCCCGACCGTGCTATTAGACAAATAAGAAATCAGTTTATTAATGACACCATTTTGCAATCGAATATCAGCATCCATAAAAAATACATATTCTGTCTTGATTTTAGCCAGCAATGAATTGATGACGGCGTTCTTCCCGAGCCTATCAAAACAAAAGAATTGCAATGAATCATATCTATCAGAAAGTGTCTGCAATATTCCGCAAGTATCATCAGTAGAACCGTCCGAACCTACAAATACATTGATTTTAGATTTAGGATAATCGGTTTTAAATATGGACTCTATCGCATCGGGAATATATTCTTGTTCATTATATGCTGAAATAATAATTGTAATTTCGGGTGAAGAACTATCTCCCATTGAGATTTCATTATTAAATATTTTCGACAAAAGGGCAAGAGTAAACGGATATAATACATAGCCGTATATTAATAGAAAGGCACTAATCAGTATTAATATTATTGCAAAATCCATCTAATCCTAAAAATCCCTGAAACTGAATTTTAATCTAAAATTTTTGTAGGAATGCCCGTTTTCCTGTTCCTTGATAAAAATACAAAATGCCAAATTAAAATTTCTTACAATCTCGTAGGCAAAGTTCATTTCGAGAATTGCCGAATCAATACGCTTACCTTCGAGAAATGTAACATTATTTTTATCCTCGGGTCTCCTTGTTTGCAGCGGGTCGCCGCCAACATTATAAACTAATTTCCCATCCTTGTCATAAGTATTCTCGCCGTGTCGTTCATAACCGAGGCGAATATACCAAGGATATCTATTACCAAGCCAATAAAAACGATAGACCAGAGAAAACATATCCGAATTCGGCAAAATGTATGAACCGATAAGTGAGCGGTCATTAGTATAAGAATTCTGCGGATTGAAATGAGTAAAAGTATATGGCTCGACGCGAGCATATTCCATACCGAGGAACCCGAATAAAGAAGAGTAGCTTATGCCCAAATTCCAAGCAAATTTATTACTCCAATAGCCTGTACCGAGTTCACTGAATACTATATCATCAAGTAAGAATGAGCCGACAATCTGAATTCCGGCTGTAGGTCTGACTTTCCAATCCAAACCCATCAGTGAATTATCGCGGTCGCGATTGGCATGCTCCAAAGATTTATAAAAACTCAATGGATTGAGATATGATAAATCATACCCACGCTCAGCATATATTACTCCTTCCCAAAAAGATACTTCGCCCCAACTCGGACGCAATGAGAAACGATGAAATGAACTCAATTTTGTCGGAATAAATGTTTTGAAACCTACATCTGCTTGGGTGGAATCGGGAATAGCCAAAAGACTGAACAAGGAATATGAATATCTAAAACCTGAAAAATCGGCGGAAAGTGTTATCCCGTCCATAGCAGGTGAAACATCATTCATAAATGTTCTCTGGACGATACCCGAACCGGTGTAACGCGTCTGTCTGCCAATAGTTGCAGTGAACCAATCATAAGAATAGGCAATATGCGATTCAGTAAAATCAAAATCGCTATTTAGCTCGGCAAATTTTATATTGTGTTTTAACTTATTATCATAGAGAGCCGCCCACTTGTCTCCTGCGAACACTGTTCCATTAGTAATTTGCAAATAATAGCCGAAATGTCCCGAAAGCGAACCATACAACCTAAGCCCGAGATTGCCTAATATTGCATTGCCGCTTGCCGTATCGGAATTAACATAAGTATTTTCCAAATCGGCAAGAGGTACAAATGATACTGTATTAGCAGAGTTCCTATTATGATAAAAGAATTTATCCTTTTCGGAGAGTAAACCTTTGAAAAAAATTTGATTCGTATCTCTATCGCTATAAAATACGACCGTATTATTTCGTTCGGAAATTTCAAATTCTGTATTAAAAAGAGCAAGAGCCTTTTTCTCGAAGCCGTTTAATTGTTCCGAATGCTCGGCAATAGTTCGCAGAGCATTTATTACTTCTTTCCTTTGCCATGGTAATTGCGAAGTGGAAAAATGCGGCAATAAGCCCTTTGCTTCCTGATTAATTAGAAACGGATAAACAGGATGCGCTATTTGTATAAACTCAACCTGAGCCACCGCAAAGGAAGACAAAATTAGAAATAAATATACTGCTACTATTTTAGACATAAAAATTTGTATTTAGTTTCTTACGATTGAGATAATAAAACTAATTAACGAAGCCGCCGTAGCAATACCACTAATGATAATAGCCCAAGTCTGAATTTTAACACCCTGCGAAACATCGGGCGGCTTTGGTACATAAACCTCATCGCCGGCATTTAAAAAAACATTTTCGTTACCTTCCCGCCATACCTTTGTGCGACCGTCAATAATTCTTGCACGTGTATCTTCTGCATTAATGGCATAACCGCCCGCTTGTTCGATATACCATTCCATTGTTTTACCGGGCTGAAAGGTAATATACCCCGGATTATTTACCTGTCCGTAAACAAATACCGTTTTCGGATTATCGGGAACAATAATCACATCACCATCGTGAAGTAATATATTCGCTTTTTTATTTTTATGAATAAAAGCATCGACAAAATCACAGGAAACAAGCGGTTTTTTATAATTAATATCCAAGTGGAATCGAGTAGTATCCTCAAGAAGTAAGTCGCTATATTGGAACTGCTCTGCAATTGACCAAGCAGGAAATTGAGGATTATTAAACTCTTTACTATTACGCAAAATATACGCCAGCGGCAAATATGCTCGGTCTGTAAAACCTCCGGCTTTTTTAATAATATCATATAGCCTGACGCTATCACCTTCAATCAAATAACTACCCGGTTGCTCTACACAGCCCTGAACCGATACGATACAAGTATTCTTAAATATTTCTTTCTTCTGCCTAACAATAATCGATGCCCCCGGTTCAATTTTAATATTCGCATTAGCGGCTTCCAGTTTGTCATTTATTGACAATTTGTTACTTCTACCGTTATTATAACTAATCACAATATTATTTAAGTCGGCTTCATCTGTAAAGCCGTAACCGAATTTTAATAAATTCGATATATTGTCACCTTCCTTGTAAGGCAGGCGAACGGGACGAATAACCGAGCCGGAAATGGAAATTTCAGGATATGACAGCGGCTCGGCAGGAATAGAAATAATATCGTTTTCCCTGACATAAGGGTCTAACTCAATATTTCCCGTAACAGCGGCGCCCTCAATATCAACGCTTGTGCTAGTGCCGTCATTATGTAGGACGGCGACATTTCTACGTGAATATGCAATAGGAACAGGAATACCGGACTTTCTATATTGTTTTGCAGAATAGTCATGAGCAATTTGTTTGACCGACATATAGCCCATCATCTGAGCAGTAATATTTTCGCGTTTGGGCTGATTCAGCATAGAGATTGCAGTAGAAACCCGATATGAAGCCGGAACAATAAAACTACCTTTTACGTCAACATTTCCCCTGAGTGTAACTATTACATTTCTGGGCTTAAACAATGAAGTATAAATAATTGCTTTAGAATTTCGCTCTTTGAAAGCATTGATAATAGCTTTACTTACATCTTCCAAAGTCATACCTTCAAGCGAAATCTTACCGATTCTCGGGATTAAGACGGAATTCTCCGGTGTAACAGTAAGATATTGCGTTGTATTACTTGTTGTTAAATTTTGAACAGCCAGAATATCGCCCGGTCCTACAAAATAATATTTTGGAACAATCACATCGCCGAGAGGCATTTGATTTCTATCAAAGATATTCTGCTGATTGAATTTAGCCGAAAACTGCTCCTGCAAAAGACTTTCCGTATTAATTGGCGAAAATCCCTTTACTTGCGAAAAAAGCAAATTCCCTACAAACAATAAAAAGCATAAGCTAACAATTGTTAATCTTTTCATAAACACTTATTCAATTATTAATAATTATCAATTTTATGAGTATATATAAGAAACAAATTTAAGAATAAATTGTCAATTAATTAAACTCAATCTATGTTAAAAGCAGTAGGTTAATCGCCAATAGATTTTCCGCTTAGTTCAACAATAGCCGAGACCAAAGATTTTTCACTCGTATCTTGGAGTAATAGCAATAGATTAGAACTATTGGCAGGAAGGATTTCGAGCGATGCATTAGATACAATAATACATTTTTTCTTTTCACTAAAATCCGATAATACAGGGAGTAAATCATTATTTAGCGACTGAGCCGACTTAGACGGAAATAAAATAAGGAAAATAACAACATCGGATTCGAGAATTCCCGACTTAATAGCTTCGATATCGTGAGGTGTAATATTCTCATTAATAAAGCCGAAATCAATATCAGCTATGAAAGCCTGTGCCAAATAGCGAAAAAACAGAACTTCATTTTCGAGGTCATCGCTTTTGATTATTGCAAAAGCGGCAATTTTTACATCTTCTTTCAAAGGGAGTAGGTCGCGTTCCCCCTCTAATTTTATTTTTTTCAATTTACTCATTCTTCGATTTAATAAATTTTACATTATCCTGTTCATAGCTAGTAATTAATCTTCTTAAATCCTCATCAAGAGGTACAGATTCACCGGTTTTCGGCGATACATTCACCAGAATGGTGCTTGCAGATACAATTACATCTCCCCTATTATTGCGTATGTAATTTTCAAAACAAAGAGAACTTTGCTTTACCCATGCAATTCGAGAGAGTACTTCGTATTCATCATTGAAGCGTAATGAAGAAAAATAATCAATATCAGAATGTACTGTCATTAGCGGATGCTCTTTCAGTAATGTCTGCGGACTCATCTTCAACCCGATAGAACGGAGATAATCTGTCCTAGCCCATTCCAACCAATAGCAATAAACCAAGTTATGAGTTACGCCAAAAGAATCCACTTCGCTGAACTGAACTTTGCCGTGGTAATGATGTCTGAATTTTTTTAATTCTTCCGCAATAATAATTTTACGAAGCGCCATAAATAATTTTACATTTTATTAATATCCTATCATTTCAATAGATTTGACTATTTGGATAGTTATTTATTTTTTAATAGAAAACTTAATCGGCACAATGTCTCACAATTTCAGCGGCAACATCTACATCATTCCTTGATATATGTAGATGGAAAACCGCTCTAACAGTATTTTTACCCGTAGCAAACATTTTCAATCCCTCGTCTTCGCAGCAATTAACAAAATCCGCAATTTCCTTATCTCCCAAATAATCAAAATAAACAATATTTGTCTCAACCCTTGATAAATCAACATTGATATTTTCGGCTGTTGATATTTTTTCGGCAAAGAAACGGGCATTCCTATTGTCTTCGGCAATTTGGGATAAGTTATGCCGAACAGCATAGAGAGCCGCCGCCGCAAGAATTCCGGACTGCCTCATTCCACCGCCCAATATTTTCCGCCAATGACGAGCCTTCTCAATATTCTCTTTATTAGCGAGCAAGATAGAACCGGCGGGAGCACCCAATCCTTTACTAAAACAAATAGTAAGTGTGTCGAAATATTTAGCCCACTCTGCCGGCTCGGTATCTGTAGCGGCGAGTGCATTCCACAAACGCGCGCCGTCAAGGTGTAGTTTCAAATTTTTCTCCTTTGCAAAAGAATATACTTCTTCAATATGAGCAAGTGAAAGTATCGTTCCACTATGCCGATTATGCGTATTTTCCAGAGCAATTAATGAAGTTTTCGGAAAATAATAAGTATCGGGTCTAATTGCATTCTCTATATCATCAATTTTCATCATTCCACGCTCGGAATTAACAGTGTTCAATTGCACCCCCGAAATGAGGGAAGGAGCGGCGGTTTCATAGAAAAAAATATGCGATTGAGCCTCGACAATTATTTCATCTCCGGGATTTGTCAAAACTTTTATTCCAAGCTGATTACCCATAGTACCGGAAGAAACAAAAAGAGCGGCTTCCTTACCGAATAAATCGGCAATATAATCCTGCAACTCATTAGTAGTCGGGTCTTCGCCGAACACATCATCACCAAGAGAAGCACTCATAATTGCATCAAGCATTGACGGAGTTGGTTTTGTAATTGTATCGCTTCTTAAATCAATCATAATTTATGCCTTGTTAAAAAAATTAAAATAAAAAAATAATAATTAACTCTTTAATAAAAATTGGTTTCAAAAAAAGTGTAGTTATTATGAAAAGCTTTTTTACTTTTGTATTAATGGTAATATTATTAGTCGGTTCTGTTGAGAAAGCGGAAGCTCAACATAATTTAGATAAAAACACAAAATATATGACGTTTGGGGTATTTGGAGGAGCTAACTTGCTCAATCATTATGCTAAAATTCCTTATATTCCGGGGTCGCCGGATTGCGGTTATTTTGACCATGGAGACGCACTCGGTTATTTCTTCGGTATTCTCAGTGGTTATTCTATTATTAATAATCGTCTATCCGTTGATTTACGACTAAGCTATGACTACCGCCCTTCTAAATTTGCAAAAGTAAGAAAAGGCGGAATTGTTTACAATGCCGATAAAGATGAATATACTGATTTATATGTTCAACATACGCATTCTTCAACGCTTACATATTTAAACTTTGAATTGGGACTAAAAGCATTACCATTCGATGATTTGCCGATATATTTGCGATTTGGTTTTGATGCAGGCAATCCTCTTTTCAGTTCCGATAATATATATAAAGCCAGAATAGTTTCTCCCGAATGGGCTTTGAATCCAAGCGGACATAAAGAAGATGTAGTTGCCGAGGGTGATATGAATAGCGCAGGTACTGCAATGGGTGCATCACTTGGTTTTGGTTATGAATTTGAGCTAAACAAGGATTTCTTTGTAGCACCGGAAATATCATACAGATACGGCATCAATTCAATATCATCAGATTTTGAATGGAATACAAATATTATACGTGTAGGAGTGACTGCATTTTGGGCTATTCCTATTGGTACAACTAAACACCCGATTGAGATTGAACCCGAAATCAAAGAACCTGAAAAAGAAGAAGAAATAATTATCGTCAAAAAGGAAGTTAAGAAAAAACCTGTCAAAATAGAACCCAAAAAAGTGATTGAAAAGCCGAAACCTCTGATTGAGAAATTCAATGTAGATGATTTTAGTCTAACGGAAACAATAGTTACACAAGCATACCCATTACTACTGTATGTATTTTTTGATGAGAACGATGCAAGACTAAAAAGTAAATACAAATCAACTATTGAGCCGACTCAATTTGCCGAAAGCAATTTACCTGTTAATACAATTGATATTTACTATCATATTTTTGATATAGTCGGTAGCAGACTGAAGAAATACCCCGATGCCAAAATCACACTAACCGGAACCAGTGATGGCAAGGAAGGCTCATCACCGGAAGAACGCTTGGTATTAGCCGAGCAACGAGCTGATAATATTAAACAGTACTTAATAAGCAAATGGGAAATTAATCCGAATAAAATTAAAATCAAAACCCGGAATATACCGGAATTGCCTACATCTGATAGTTATCAAGAAGGATTTGAAGAAAACCGCCGTGTGGAAATTTATAGTAATTCACCGGAAATATTAGCACCTGTCATTCATTCGAAATTCTTAGAATACTCAAGTACACAGGAGGCAATCAATGCAAATATTACAATGAACGAAAGGAATATTTTAGCTTGGGAGCTATCTATTGTTGACAAACAGAATAACGAAATTTTTAAAAGAAATCGCTCCGGTAAATTAAGAGGATACGGCAGACTGAATAATGCCATCAAAATCCCTGTAAATCAAATATTGATTAACGAAGCCGGACGAGCGGCATCTTCTAATGCCAACCTGCAAGCTATTTATAAAGCAACTAATGCTTCGGGTAAAAGCGAAACAAAAAAAGAACCTATTAAAATCAGTATGTCAAAGAATCAATTTGAAGTCGGCAGATTGAACCTAATTGTTTTTGATTTTGACAAATCAGATATTAGTAGTTTGAACAAAAAACTGATTATTGATTTTGTTAAGTCATCTATACATAAGAACTCAATCGTAAAAATTACAGGCGGAACAGACAGACTTGGTGAGGCTGATTATAACAAGGAATTATCATTGGAGCGGGCTAAATCCGTAAAGGATTTTCTCAAATCTATCGAACCTAATATCAATATAGTACAGGTTCAGGGAACGGGCGCCGAAGTCTTGAAATATAATAATGATTTACCGGAAGGTAGGTTCTATTGCAGAACAGTAATGATTGAAATCAAAACACCTATTAAATAAAAAAGTCTTTATTGGGAATCAATAAGTCTCAATCCGGGCGTGGGGTCGCCTTCGAGAAAGTATTTGACAAATAGTTCGACTTGATGATTTGTAACCATAGAGACATCGGTGTTTCGTATAGAACCCATCAATCGTCCAAGCATTTCGACATACTCATAAGTCAATTCTTTGGGTATTTTGCGTATTCTTGCAATCACATTATCATCTTGCACATCGGTTGAAAAACCATAATGTTCGAGGATTAATTGAATCGCTCTGATGCGTCTGACCTTTCTTGTCATAACTGCCGCCCCACCTCGAAAGTTGAAATTAATATAATTGCTGTTCGGTTCGTCCGAAGCAAAACAATCAACTCGAGAAAAATGATAACCCAGACGTGAAAAGAAATTAAAATAGTTCTCGGAAACCAAAGCATAACTCTTAGCCCCGATTTCACTATCATTCCGGCTTTCGTCAACAATATTTCCGACAATAATGCTGAAGAAACCCTTTGTGTCAATAGGCAAATGCCCCGACCATTTTAATCCGGGTGTTGTCATACCTTTAATTAAAGCTCTGAATGGTTTTGAAAGAATTTCATCGGGAGTTACCCAATCGGTTTTGATGTCCGGCTTTAAGCCATTCTTCAAATCAATTACATAAATATCTAATGGCAATCCGAAACGTAAATTATAAATTTTCCCTCTACCTGTATTTATACCCCGCGAATTACCGAACATCAGCCTAATTGCACTTTCGTGGGAGAATCGAATAATGTCATGCAGAGTTTCACAACCCAAAGCATTAAAATTCTGCGCATCGGGATTATATAAATTTAATTTGAAAATATATTTAGACAATCTATGCCAAATATTATATAATGGACTATTCCTAAATATCTCCGTATTACTGCGGCATTCTTCTTTGAATTGCATCAGCTCCTCAACATATCCCTGATACACCTTGCCGGCGTGAGGAACAATAGTAATAATATCACCATCAACTAATATTTCACTTGCATTAAAAGTATTAGTCAAAATAGGTACACCCATCTCGCGAGCAATAATCGAAAGATGTCCGGTAGTACTGCCGAAATCCGTAACAACACCGGAAGCCTTATGAATAAGCGAAGCAAATTCGGGGATATTCTTCTTTGCAACTATAATACCGTTTTTCGGGAAATTGATAAAATCATCGGAAGAATTAATAACCCGTACAGGACCGGCGGCAATACCCGGGCTTGCAGTTTCTCCACTAATCGGCAGAAGTTTATACTTATCATTGATTGAGGAATAGTCAAAATCCTTATCTTCTGAATGCACAATCATTTTAATCGCCAAAGGGCGTGCCTGAATGATAAATATCTTACCGTCTCTATCCAATGCCCATTCAATATCCTGAGGACCGCCGAAATGCTTTTCAATTATTAAGGCATATTTAATCAGAGTTCGGACCTGTTCATTTGTTAAGCATGGTATTTCCGAATGAACAGCGGAAAGATATTCTTTGTAAAGTCCCTTCCATTTCTTCGGGATAGATTCTTCACTTTCTTTCCCTTGAGTAAAGCTAAGAATGCTTGCATTTTCATTATGCTCGACAATGTATTCCTGAGGTGTAACACAACCCTCAACAACCAGCACGCCCGGACCTCTTACTGCTTGAATAATCACACCGCTCTTTTCTCCGTTCGGGTCGGCAGTGAATAAAACTCCCGCGGCAACAGGAGCAACCATTTCGAGGCAACAAACGCTCATTGGCATATCTTCATCACGTAAGCCGTTCATAAAACGATACACAACGGATTCCGGCGAATATTTTGAACTAAACACTTTGTACACTGCATCGGCGAAATCAGCACGCCCAACATTTAGCTCCGTGTGGTGAAGACCTGCAAATGAATATTTATCGCTGTCTTCTCCCAATGCACTTGAACGGACTGCAAGTTTTACATCATTAGCAGAAAATTTATTAGCATAAGACTGCATAATAATATTTTGAAACTTTTCAGGTAAAGGATTCCACATAAACAGATTATTTGTCTCTTTGCAGGCTTTTCTGATTTGGGCAATATTCAAATAGTCCACATCGGCAAATATCTTATCCTTTCGGCTACGCAAATTATTACTAGCCAATATTTCCTCGAAAAGACGAATTGTCAAAGTAAAACCATCGGGAACAGGGAGACCGAGGACATTGCGAATTTCACCCAGTTTGCTCATTTTATCCCCTACTTCGAGGTATTTAGATGAATCTATATCGCTCATATCATAGTAATATGGAATATCTTCGGGAAAGAAAGTCCTTTTTGAACAATTTTCGCAATCAAGGGTCATACAATCGAAACTATCGGAACAGAAATATTTCGGATGAAAAATATCTTCAGCAACTCTCTCAATATGTTCGATTTTTTTGCGTAAAGTTTGATATTTACCACCGCTCATCGCAATAATATTTTCTACAATAATCCGCGTATTTTTAATCAACTCATAGTACACATTATCAGCGTAGCTACGAGAGAATGGTTCAGCCTGCACAATCATCTCCCCCATTTCGCTCATAGCACGATGGGCGCGGTCGTTAGCCTTGACAAGTTCCTGAAAATAATTAAACTTCTCGTTGAATGTCAATATTTGGCGGCGTTCCCTGCGGAATATTTTTTTGAGCCAATTCATAGAAATCATTAAAAAAGAAAATGCCGAAAGCTTACTATATTGGTTTCGGCATTGGAAATACATACATATATTACAAATTACTTATTCTCTCTTTGCGAGATTCTTTAATTAACTTATAAATAATAATAATAGTCATTGCATACGAAGCACCCATAATAACAATGCCGGAAATAATTGAAAGAGCAACCGAACCGGTCATTGTTTCAAGTTGTTTAAGCAAGACGGATAAACCAGCAAATGCAATCATAACGGCAAACAACAGGCGAATACCATAACCACGAATATATTTAACTGCCGTTACACCGATTTGGGCACCAATTGAAGCACCGACAAGCATAAATACTGCGGCGAAAAGCTCCACACGTCCTTTCATAGCATAGGAAAAACAACCATAAGCACCGTCCAGCATAACGACAAACAGGTCTGTTCCTACCGCCAATGCAGTCGGACATCCTAAAAGATAAACCATAGTTGGCATTTTGATAAACCCGCCGCCAACACCGAGAAAGCCTGAAATCAGTCCGGCAAAAAAGAAAATAAAAATAATTACCCAAATTGAAATAGCTTCAATACCCGACTTGGGATATGAAATCATCGGAGGAATATGAATATCACGCAATTTCTCAATAACAGTTTTCTTTCTCGGAAGCATATTAGTAGATTCATCAGTTCTTAATACTTCCTGCTCCCTACGTTTTCTAATTACAAAATAATCATAGAACATCCATGAAGAGAGGGCAAAAAGCATAACAATATAAGTCCAACGAACTACACTACCGACAAGGTCGTAGCCCAAGTCTTTCCCCCATGCTTCGAGAGCCATAATAAATTGAGCGCCGATTTCTACACCAAGTATTGTACCCAGTGGAATAGTGAAACCCAATTTCCAATCGACATTCCCCATCTTGCCATGTTTTCTTGTAGCAACAATAGATTTACCAAAGATATGAGCAAAATCAGTGCCTATTGCGTATGGCATCGGAAAACCGAAAATATTCAATGCAGGCGTAACAATCCAAGCACCACCGACACCGAAGAAACCACCGAGAACCCCAACGCAAAAGCCGATAGCCAGCAACAGCAGTACATTGAATTCCGTCCCAGCTACAGGTAAATAGATATTGAATAAATCAAAAAATTCCATAATGCTACTCATTATGCTCTATTTTCGTAATTTCCATACCAAACATCTTTAGAAATATTTCAGTAATTAATGCAATACTAATTCCAACAAGTCCCATCGTTAGTAATGTAACAATTGAAAAAATTGTTCTTTGTTCATTGTACAAATCAACAAGCCACAAACTAATGCCGCTTAGTCCCTCGGTAGATGCTTTTTCCGCTATTGCAATTTCTTCGAGTCCGGGTTCACCGGCAATAAGAACAATTGCGGCAGATAAAAGCAAAAATAGAAATGTAGCAACAAACAGATATTTATGTTTAGATTTAAGCATAAATCGTTTCTATTAATATTCAAAGTATTAACTGATTGTCTAATAAAAAAATAAATTGAAAACAATCAATTATCAAGATACAAAATTTTTAGTTTCTTTTGCAAAATAAAAATAATGTGCAATCAATCAGAACACAATAACTTTATCATCTTGCATAGTCCAATCGGCAAGATGCTTCAAAGTACCGAATTCAATACCTTCGATTAATTCCGCATCGAATAAACCGCGTGCTTGCAAGCAAGTTGTACATATTCTAACTTGCGCTTTCTTCTTAATAATGCTTTCAAGCATTCTTTCGATATTATAATAACCGCTGGGAGTAACCTGATTGGTCAGGGCGGCAAAAACAGAATCAGCCATCAGATTAACATGAATTTCCGTTTCGGGATATTCCTTTTGGATAGCCATAATAGTTCTCAGCGCATTATAAGTTTTCTCAAGCCCATAGGGGGCATCATTCAAAATAAAAAGCATTTTCATTGTTCACCTTCATAATATTTCGGAAATATTTATTATAATTTTATCTTTATACTATTCTCATACAAATCATTAAACGTACTAATAATCAAGTCTCTGACTTCACGATACTTGTCCAAAATCTCATCTCTACTGCCGCGTGCATCAGCAGGGTCTTCAAAACCTATATGTTGTCTTCTGCCAACTGTGCCGGTAAATACGGGGCAATTATTCTTTGCGTTATCACATACAGTAACAACAAAGTCAAATGCTTCATTAACAAATTGTTCCACATTTGTAGGAATATTTCCGCTAATATCAATTCCTTTCTCTTTCATAACAGATACAGCATAAGGGCTAACCTCGGTTTCAGGATTTGTGCCGGCAGAATACACATCAAGCCTTTTATCCAAACTACTCAAATAGCCTTCGACCATTTGGCTACGGCAGGAATTGCCTGTGCATAATATTAAAATTTTCATATAAAAAACAAAATATATTTGGTCAATATTACAATAACAAAGATATTAAAATTTCTTAAAAAAAATACAACTTTCATAATTCATTTTGAAACTTCAAGAATATATTATATTTTGTATTCAACAATGTTAGAGTTTTTTTAATTTTTATAAGGATATACTATGTTTAAACGAATTACTGTAATTGTATTAATACTTGTATTTGCATTCGGCATTTCGACTTTTGCCCAGAAAAAGACTACTTCGCTTAGCAACAAAGGTGGTATTGGTATTCAAGTGGGGCATTTCCCTTCAATTGGAGGTCATCTATTTTATTACCTAAGTAATAATTCAGCTATCGGCGCACATTTTGGGTTTATTTTTGATGGTGGCACAGGCAGACAGCCCAGTACTACTTCCCTCTTATTTGCTCCTTACTTTAATTATTATATCACGAAATTGACCAATACTCTTTGGTTCTACGGACAGGGTGTTTTTACTATCAGTACCGGCACCTATTCAAGTTACGACCCTCAAAGAGCCGAATATGTTAAAAGTACAAGTACTTACACAAGCATTAATGTAAATACAGGCTTAGAATGGCGTGTAACTAAATTAACGAATATCTATGGTGGTGTCAAATTTATTAGTTTCTATCTTGACCCCACAAGATTTAAAGCCGGTGTTATGGAGCCTTTCATAGGTGTTAATTGGGTAATATTCTAAACTACTCCAAATAATAAACTATAAAAAAAGCGGCTCGAAGCCGCTTTTTTTATAGTTTATTTGTTTTACTTATTCATAATATTTGGTATAGCACCCTCATATTCTTTTGTTAATTCATCAACATTTGTATTAATAACATCATTGATGATAAAATCGGACGAGGTAACAGTACCGATTAAGTCAAACCCGATACTATTTGCTTTGCAAATATTCTCAATTTTATCTTTGTATTCCGGGTTAAATGAAACAATTACCCTTGATTGCGATTCGCCGAATAATGCCGCAGAACTTGTTCCCTGCAAAGCGATATGCGCCCCGAATTGACCTGATACTATTGCTTTCTCCGCCAAAGCAACGGCAATACCACCTTCCGCAATATCGTGTGCAGAGCTAAACAATTCCTTATCTATGGCTTCAAGTATTGTGTTATGCAATCTTTGTTCTTCATCTAAATCCAGAATGGGTGCTTTACCCGTAACAAGCCCGAAAACCTGCTTCAAATACTCCGAGCCACCAAGTTCTTCGCGAGTATTACCTATTATAGCAATTAAATCGCCCTCATGTACAAATCCCGCTCCGATAACTTTATCCAAATCATCAATTACTCCGAGCATTCCAATGGTCGGCGTAGGAAATACTGCTCGAGAGCGTGATTCATTATGGAAAGAGACATTGCCACCTGTAACAGGAGTTTCAAATTTACGACAAGCATCGCCCATACCCCGTACCGCTTCGGTAAATTGCCAATAGACTTCCGGGTCATAAGGATTACCGAAATTAAGACAATTAGTAATAGCCACAGGTTTGGCGCCTGTACAGACGACATTTCTTGCGGCTTCGGCAACAGCGGCTTTAGCACCTTCATAAGGATTGAGATATACATATCTGGGGTTACAATCCGTTGTAACGGATATACCTTTGCCGGGTAATTCTTTCAAGCGAAGTACGGCGGCGTCCCCTTTAATAGTTATAGTATTTGTTCTAACCTGCGAATCATACTGTTCAAATATCCATCGCTTTGATGCAACAGTCGGTGTAGTCAATATCTTCCAAAAAATATCATTCAAAGATAAATCGGTTTTTAGACTATCTAAATCGAAGTTGGAGGTTTCCTCTAAATATGTCGGCTTCTTTTTTTCGCGGTCGTATTGCGGCGCCCCGCCGCCAAGCACCAAATTATCGGCATCAAGTTCACAAACTTGCTTTCCGTTACGAGTAACTTTAATTAGACCGTCATCAGTAACAGTACCGATTTTTGTGATTGGAACATCCCATTTGTCGCAAATCTCAATTGCTTCATTTTCCCTGCCTTTTTCAATAATGAAGAGCATCCTTTCCTGCGATTCGGACAACATAATTTCATAAGCAGTCATATCATTTTCGCGCAATGGTACTAAATCCAAATCAATAATCATACCTGCTTTACCCTTAGCACTCATCTCACTTGTAGAACAACTGATACCCGCCGCTCCCATATCTTGCACACCTACTACAACACCGGATTTAATTAATTCAAGCGTAGCTTCGAGTAGTAATTTTTCAGCGAACGGATCCCCAACCTGAACGGTAGGACGCATATCATCAGTAAGTTCATCAAATTCACGGGAAGCAAGCAAGGAAGCACCGTGAATGCCGTCCCGTCCGGTACCGCTACCAACAATGAAAACAGGATTGCCGACACCTTCGGCAGTAGCACTGGCTGTTCTATCGCTTTTTACAATACCGACAGCCATAGCATTTATCAAAGGATTATCGTGATAGCTATCCTCGAAATATATTTCACCGCCCACAGTCGGCACGCCGAAACAATTCCCGTAATGAGCAATACCCGAAACGACACCACCAAGCAAATACTTAATTCTCTCGGAATCCAGTTCGCCGAAATGGAGTGAATTCAGAGCGGCAATCGGTCTTGCACCCATAGAAAAAATATCACGCAGAATACCGCCGACACCGGTTGCCGCACCCTCGAAAGGCTCAATAGCAGAAGGGTGGTTATGGCTTTCTATTTTGAAACAAATAGCATAACCGTCCCCAATATCAACAAGACCCGCATTTTCTTCACCTGCACCAACTAGTAAATTCTTTCCGTCACGCGGCAATGTTTTTAGTAATTTTATTGAATTTTTATAGGAGCAGTGTTCGCTCCACATAACGCCGTAAACACCAATTTCCGTATAAGTAGGTTTACGACCTAAAAATTCAACAATGTTATTATATTCTTCTTCGGTCAAACCGCATTCTTTACCGGTTTCGACAGTAACTTCTAATTCTGTATATAAATGCTCGGGAGTTTTCATTTTTATTTTGATGTTATTAAAAGAAACAAAATTAACAATTTTTCAGGAATATTTTATTAATGTAAATAATAAAGGACTGCCGCGTTAGAAAACATAGGCAGTCCTTCCAAATACAAATATATATTTTAACTCACTTCTTCTCTCATTGCTTTGATATTATCAACGATATTACCACTGAAAATACCTGTGCCGGAAACAATAATATTAGCACCGGCATTCACTATGTCAGCGGCATTATCAATCTTCACACCACCATCAACTTCGATTTCCACAGATTCCAATCCATTCTTATTAAGAAAATTTCGCAATTTTTCGGCTCTTTTCAGGAAGGAAGGAATAAACTGCTGCCCCCCAAAGCCCGGATTGACCGACATTAACAAAATAAAATCGCAATATTCGGCGGCTTCGTAAGCATATTCGAGCGGTGTTACCGGATTAAGAGCCAAGCCTGCCTTTGCTCCGAATTTATGAATCAATTGAAGTGAACGATGTAAATGCGGGCTACATTCCGAATGCACCGACACATAATTGGCTCCGTTCCTAATATAATCCTCAATAAAGAAATCCGCATTCTCTATCATAAGATGCGCCGAAACCGGAAGATTTGTAACAGATTTAACTGCTTTGAGCATCATTGGACCGATAGTAATATTCGGTACAAAATGACCATCCATAGAATCAAAATGCAAAATATCCGCACCACCTTCTTCGCAGAGTTGAACGTCCCGCTCCAAGTTAGCCCAATTGGCAGATAATAGCGATGGTGCAATTTTAATCTTGTGTTGCTTCATATCAATTACTTTCTACTTGTCTTAGACTTTTCTGATTTTTTCTTGATTTTTTTATCTTTTGCCAGAGCAGTTAGCTCATTCAATCTATCCGTAATCATTCTGTAAACAGTACCTTCGGGATAAATTCCGTCCTTGCCGAGTTTGCCGGCAGGGAGACCGAGAATAAGCTCCATACCTTCTTCAATACGTTTGAATGAATAAATCTTAAATTTACCGGCTTTTACATCATCAACAATTTCCTGACGAAGCATTAAATCTCTGACATTGAGGTCGGGAATCAAAATACCCTGCTCACCCGTCAATCCTTGCTCCTTGCATATTTCGTAGAAACCTGTAATTTTTTCATTTACTCCACCTATTGGCTGAATATCACCCTTCTGATTCATCGAACCTGTAAGAGCAAAAGATTGATTAACAGGTACATTAATCATAGCTGAAATAAGGACATATATTTCGGCGGCTGTTGCACTGTCTCCGTCTATACCACCATAGTTCTGCTCAAAAGCAAGTGAAGCAGTAAATGCCAGAGGTCTTTTCTGTGCAAAGCGTTCGCGGAAGAAGTTAGATATTATCAATACCCCCTTATTGTGTATGGAGCCGCTCATATCCGCCTCGCGCTCAATATTGATAATACCCGCAGAACCAACGCTAACGGTTGCGGTAATCCGAGCAGGCTTGCCGAAAGATAATAACCCGTCATCTAAAACGGTAAGTGCATTAATTTGTCCTACACGCATACCTTTCACGTCAATCATCATAGTACCTTCGAGAATACTTTCCTTCATCTTTTCGTCCCAAAGATTATTTCTGTACCTCTGCATCTCGATTGCTTTTACTACATCTTCGCGATTGATGTATTTTTTGTTGGAATACTTATCATAAAAAGCGGATTCGCGGATAACGTCAGCAACATCTGAAAACTTCAATGTGATTTTATCAACAGAGCCGGCATGCTCCACACCCCATTCAACAAGAGCGGCGATGCCGTCCGGTGTAAATGGTGGAAGATTATCTTCCTTGCAAATTTTTGCGGCAAAGCGTGCGTAGTTTTTAATCATCTCATTGTTACGTTTTGACTCATAGTCGAATTGTGCATTAATCTTGAATATTTTCTTAAAACCCTTTTCGTATTCATAAAGCATTTTATATAGTGTAAGTCCACCAATAATAACAATCTTGACATTTACTTTAATAGGTTCAGGTTTAATATACACTTGGGAAAATTGTAGTATGGATTCAAATGTTTGTATTTCCAATCTATCATATAGTAGTACTCTTTTCAATGCTTGCCATACACCGGACTCTTCAAATAAATCCGCCGCATTGACAATCAGGAATCCACCGTCAGCTTTCAGTACGGAGCCGGCACGTATCTTGGAAAAATCGGTATGCCAAGCGCCGTTCTTATCAACCGTTCTTTCAATCGCACCGAATAGATTTGTATATGAGGGTGTTCGCTCCACAATAATAGGTGGTTTCTCGTTGCCTGTATTATCCACTATTACGTTTACTTTAAATAAATTGAAAACCGTGTTCTTAACACTCTCGTCAATTTGATTAGCCGGATTCAGGAAACTTGCACCCGGAACAAAAAACATAATATTATCCATTATGAACTTTTTTACTTCATCAATAAACGCAATAACCTTGTCGGTTTTGAATCTATTTTTAATATCGTCCAAAACGGAATTGACAGTAGTTGCAATACGAGCTTTGTCATTCTTTGCAATAGCCTGTTTGAACTCAGTCATCAGTTTAATTTGTCGCTTGCCGATTTCGAGTAGTTGGTTTTTATACTTTGTATATTTTTTATAAATATCTTCGGCTTGCTTGTTTGTGATTTTTTTATTGACGACATATTCGTTTAGAAGTTGAATGGCAACAGCTTCGCCCTCGACAAGCGGGAAAACATCAGCCTGAGTCATACCTTCTTCCGTTTCGATTTGCCCGCGAACAAAATTATCCTTTTGGATTCTGTCATCAAATTGTTTAAGAATATTATGTTCTTTTTTTTGATAGCTTTCAATCAAATGCTTACGTTCTGTTTGGAATTTTTCGTCTTCAAAGATTTTAGGCAAATGACTTCTTAATAATTCAATAGCATCGTCCATAGCTTTCGCAAAGAGCTTGCCTTTGCCTTTAGGTAGTCGAACAAGACGTGGTGCTTCGCGTTCCGAAAAATTATTAACATAGCAGAAATCGAATAATTTCGGTTCGCCCATAGGCATTTTTTCCAAAATCATTTTAACAGTAGATAAACGACCTGTACCTGCCAAGCCCGAAACGAAAATATTATATCCCTTGGATTGCAATTCGGAGCCGAGCCTAATTGCTTCAATCGCTCTCGGTTGCCCGACAATCTCGTTCAATGGTTTCAAATTTTTTGTTGTTTTGAATTTGAAATGCTTAACCGGACAAGTCCAACGTAAGTCCGAAGGTTTAAGCTCTTTATAACTTGCTTTAAATTTACTCATAGTTCAAACAATAATAGTAATTAAAAAATTAATAGAAATAATATCCGAATTGCAGAAATACGCCTTTTTTGGTATGATAACCCAAGCCGGCTACATATTTTTCATCTATAAAATAATTGGCACCCAGCCCAAAACATATTCCACTTGTCTTAATTGCAGGATTTCCACGTCTTGGGAAGAAAACACCTCTTGTACCACCGGCATCTAATGACCTGACTAGCGCAGTATCCACCTGATTAAAGTAACCAACCGATGCAAAGAAACTGTATTCTTCATAATCATAATAATAGCTTGCATTGATTGTTAGCGTTGTTCGTGCATAGGTGTATTCGTTAAATTCCTTTGGATAGGGATATTGCTTTGTAGCATACATATAATTTGGAGTATTATCCATAAATCCGCCGAGATTAATATCAAGTCCGATAAAATCCCAGCGGAACCCGATACCAAGTGTTAAATCTCTGGGTCCATATCCCGCTTCGGCAAAAAGAACTTTCGTTTCGGCATATATAACACCAGGACCGCAGACAGGACTATATTCTCCATATTCATCTTGTGCATTTAATACGGAAATAAATAACAAAAAGGACAAGAGAAAAATCTGATATTTTTTACTCATTTTACACCTCCATAAAATTTCAATACATATTTCATATAATTAATTTAACAAAAATAGAAATAATCGCAGTCTTAATCAATAGATGATTGTATATTTTTCGTTAAATTGCAATAAAAATTAAAAAAAATAGAGAATGAAGGGATTTTTACCAACAACAAAAGAAGAATTAGACGCCGCAGGCATTGATAGACTTGATGTGATTATAGTCAGCGGAGACGTGTATATTGATTCCTATTATGACGGAGCCGCAGTTATTGGCAGAGTATTGCAAGATGCCGGCTACAGCGTAGGTATAATATCGCAACCCTCTCTTGATTCTGATGCGGATATATCCCGATTGGGCGAACCTAAACTCTTTTGGGGTATTAGTGCCGGTCTTGTGGATTCAATGGTAGCAAATTACACTTCCCTAAAAAAGAAAAAACGATATGATGATTTGACTCCTACCGAACATATCCACCGCAGGCCGGATAGGGCAACAATTATTTATACTAACCTTATTAAGAAATATTTCAAAAGTCGCAAACCCATAATACTTGGTGGTGTGGAGGCAAGCCTTCGCCGTATTGCTCATTATGATTATTGGAGTGACAATGTCCGCCGTTCGGTTTTATTGGACTCGAAAGCCGATGCCATAGCTTATGGTATGGCAGAGAAAACCATACTGGAAATTGCCTCTCGTATTAAGAACAATCAAGACTATTCGGATATTCGAGGACTGTGCTATATTGCAAACAATAAAATTGACGAATATATTGAATTACCTTCTTATGAGGAAGTCAAATCTGATAAATATAAATTCATTGAGATGTTTCATCACTTTTATCAGAATAACGACCCGCTAAATGCAAAAGGACTTTGTCAGAAACACGGCAACAGATGGCTGATTCAAAACCCACCACAATACGGTCCGTCTGTCGAAGAATTGGATTATTACCATTCACTTCCTTATAAGCGGGACGTTCACCCGTATTACATACAATTCGGCAAAGTGAAAGCACTCGAAACAATTCGCTTCTCGGTAAATACGCATCGCGGTTGCTATGGAGAATGTAACTTTTGCGCAATCACTATGCACCAAGGACGAACCATATATTCCCGATCCGAAAAATCAATTATTGCAGACATAGAAGCAATGAAGAAGATGAGTAAGTTCAGGGGTATCGTTACAGACTTGGGCGGTCCTACTGCGAATATGTATGGCAATAAATGCAAGAAACAATTGACAAGCGGCAGTTGCAAAGACAAACGCTGCGCATCTCCCGATATTTGCCCTGTTATGAAAATCGACCATAGCAGACAGGTAAAACTATTGCAGAAAACAAGAAAGATTGAGAGCATAAGAAAAGTATTTGTCGGCTCCGGTGTGCGGTATGATTTAGTAATTGCTGACGAAAAAGCAGGCAGGGAATATTTTGTTGAACTTGTTAAAGAACACGTATCGGGACAAATGAAAATCGCCCCTGAACATACGGAAGAAAAAGTGCTGGAATATATGGGCAAACCTTCCAAAAAATATTTGAAAAAATTTATAAACGATTTTTACAAATACTCAAAACGTGCCGGCAAAAAACAGTTCCTGACATATTATTTTATTGCGGCACACCCCGGGTGCAATATGAACGATATGAATTCACTCAAAGGGTTTATCAAAAATGAATTAAAATTTAATCCCGAGCAGGTGCAAGTATTCAACCCTACACCATCGACATATTCGACCGTTATGTATTACACGGAGCTAAACCCCTGGACTTTGGAAAAGATTTTTGTCGAGAAAAAACTAAAGAAAAAAGCCGAACAGAAAAATCTCATTACGGGGAAAAGATAAACTTTTTGTAAAATGTTGATAATAACTTTATGATTTATTAGCAGTAATTATTTATTTTTGAACCTTGATTGTGCAATTTTTATAATTTATATGAAAAGTTTATATATTGTTCTAATAGTAATATTAGCATTTATCTTTCTATTGTTTTCTTATTCATTAGTCGAACGCATTTTTATTTCGCCGACTATCGAAAATGAAATTGAAATTGCTAACAACGGCACGATGCAAACTCGTACTATTCAAATCGAAATATTGAACGGTACAAAGATTAACGGTCTTGCAAATAAAATGATGAATTGGCTAAGACGCAGAGAATTTGATGTATTGAATGCAGGAAATTGGCAAAACGACTCGGTGCAAACAACAATAATATTCGATAGACTCGGCAATATAAAAGCATCAAAAAATGTGGCGGCGGCACTTGGCGTACCTGATTCTCTTGTTTTCAGCAAGCCGGACAGTTTATTATTTTTAAATACAACGGTAGTAATCGGGGAAGATTATAAGACTCTGAAACCTTTTAAATAATTTTGTTATATAAAAGAAAGGAAAAACTTTATTGGCTAAAAAAACATTACCACAGACAGGCAAAGCATTCTCTGCTTTTCTGGCACGAATTGCTGACGACAAATTGGCAAGTGATATAACCGTAATGGATTTACAAAATATCGAAAGCGCCCCTGCGGATTATTTTGTATTGTGTACTTGCGAATCCGAGCCACAGCTCAAAGCTGTTGTTGATAGCGTTGAAGAAGCCTGCGTACAAGTGGGAATCCAGAAAGCACGCAAGGAAGGATATGGAACTTCGCATTGGATATTGCTAGATTTCTTCGATGTTATTCTTCATATTATGATGAAAGACGCTCGTTCTCTATATAAAATTGAGAAACTTTGGGGCGATGCAATCTTCTTTGAATTAAGTGACAAAGGCAGATTGAAAAAAAAATAATTTAAACATTGAGGATTTATGCCTATCCTCCCTTCATATTTTACTTTCCGTACAATGCAAAAGTATGCTTTTGTATTTATCGGTTTTGTATTGTCAATACTACTCTTTGCCTGCGGCACAAGTAATAATAGCGACAAACGATATACCGTATTAAGACAAAAATTCACACCGCTCAAAACATTCAAATCATTCTCTTACAAACTCAGTCCCGACAATCAGTTGAACTCCGACGAACAGCGTTTCAAAGCAGGATTGGAAATGATGTGCAATTATGAATATTCCAAGGCAGAAAGAATTTTTTTAAACCTATACAATCAGACAAATAACGACACACTACAAACGGAGGCGGCAAAAATTATTTTCAACATACTTTTTGCAAAATCGGACTGGAAGAAAATCCGAGAATTTGACAATGTAATAAATAAAGAAATAGAAGATAAAGACAAAATTATGGTTCTTGCAAAAGCATTCTCTATTGCACCAAAGGAACGCATAGTCTTTTCGCAGGACACATCTGTAATAAATTGGACGAAAAGCCCTTCCGGCTGTCCGATTATTCCCTGCTATATTAACGGAAGAATCAGATATTTTTGGTTCGATACCGGTGCTAATTATTCCGTTATTTCATCGGATATTGCGGAAGAATGTGATGTCTCACCCGTTATTTACGAACAAAGCAAAGCACGTACCGGTACAATTAGAAAAGTAAATATCTATCCAGCTGTAGTTGATAGTATCCGAATAGGTGGAGTATCAATATATAACAGTCCCTTTGTTATTGTCCACGATTTCGACTTGAAGTTGCGTCTGTTCGGTTCACAAAATAAAACAAAAATTGACGGAATAATCGGTTGGAAAATAATTCAAAATTTAGACCTGAGTATTGACAGCAAACACTATACATTCACAATAAGAAAACCGCTCAACAAACAGATAGCAAGAAATGATAAGAATTTCTTTTGGTTGGGCTGTCCTTTTCTTGCTATCAAAGAAAAGAGTGGAACACCGCTTATTTTCGGTCTTGATTTCGGCTCAGAACATTCGGGTATTACCAATTACATCTTCAAGAAAATTGCGTTCGAGAAAATTTATACCCGAGTCGAACCAAAGACTTCAGTAGGTGGTTCTATTTTCTATAACTCTACATTAGTTTCACATCTACCGATTATTATATCAGGACATCTAATTGAATTTCAGAATATCGCCACATCATACCAAGTCCCCTATCTATTCTTACATTTGGACGGAATAATCGGGAGCGATATAATGAGAAATGCCATAATTACACTTGACATACGTAATGGCATTTTCAAATTCGAACCATATCCAAATGACTAATAAGTACCTTATAATTTTATAATCTTAAACTCCACGCGGCGATTTGATTTTCTTCCTTCTTCAGTTTCATTGCTTGCAAGAGGTTTGGATTTGCCGTAACCTTTGTATGACAAGCGGCTTTTATTAATTCCCTTGCTTATTAAATAATCATAAACGGATTTTGCACGTTTTGTACTAAGCCTGCGATTGTACGAAGCCGAACCTCTATCATCGGTATGTCCTCCAATTTCAATTTTCATATTGGGGTACTCATTCATCAACGAGACCAAGCGGTCAAGCTCCAAATATGTATCATTGATAATTTCCGTTTTATCATACTCGAAAAATACATTATTAAGTTGTACGGTTTGCCCCTTCTCAATTGGAACAAGATATAAATTGCGTTCAATCTCCTGATAATTCGAAAGTTTAGTCAAATCAATATTACGATTGATTGCGGCATAACCTTTCGACTTTGCCCGAAAACCATATTTTTCACCGGCAGGCAAAACAATAGAGTAGTAACCGTCTTTAACCGTAGAGCGAGCTTCACCTATTTCCTTACCTGTTGTCAATGATTCATACAATATTGTAGCGGCAAGCGGTTTGTTTGTTTTCTTGTCATAGACAAACCCCTTAACCAAAACCACCGGCTTTGGTTTAGCGGCATCTTGCAATCTAATGCGATAAATATCACTACTCTGATTATTTACATTTGTAGAAGAAAAATATGCGTATTCACCGGAAGCGGTTATTGAATAATAAGCATCAAATCCTTTTGTATTAACCTCAGGACCAAGATTTTTCGGCTCCGTCCAATTTGTCCAACTGTCATCTAGTCTTCTTGTAACAAAAATATCATGACTACCATAGCCAAGAAAGCAGGAGTTTGCATAGTATAATGTTTTTTCGTCAGCGGCAAGAAAAGGTGAAACCTCCGAGCAACTTGAATTGACTATGTTGCCGAGATTTTTCGGCTCCGTCCAAGTGCCATTTGCCCGCATAAAGGATACATATATGTCTTTACCACCATAGCTGTCATTACGTTCGACAGCCATTACAAGTATTCGACCGCTGACAGAAAGATAGTATTCACCAAATCTATTGTTATTGTAGTAATTATCAATTTCAATTTTTTTCGGATTGTCCCATTTATTGCCATTTTTTACGGCAATCGAAAGCCCCTTTTTCATTCCTCCGTTTGGCAGATACACATTCATCAGCAGAGCCTTTTGTCCGTCCGGTGTAATACTACATAGTGAATTATGGTATTTGTTATTAATCGGTCTTCTTAATTTAATAGCCGGACGAAAATTTCCGGCAGAATTCATTGTACTCTTCCAAATATCCTGACTTGACCTACCGTTATAATAACCGAAATTGCTCGGGTGATTTTCACGTGTAAAGTAGAGTGCCTTACCATCAGGTGTAATTTGTGGTAACAACTCATCGGCACGGGAATTAATCGTTGCCGGCAAATGCTCTTTTTGATACTTTGATTTTTTATCGGAAACAAGATTGATTTTACAATCGTAAGGGAAAATATTCTCCGAAAGACCAATAGCATCAATTTGATTCCACCCCTGCACTAATCCCGTATTCAAAGTGATACGAACACGTTTAACAGGCTTTGATGTTTGCCGGAACGGCAGTATAAGCGGTTTGTTAATATCCTTGTGTTTGAACCCGTGTCTCTCACTCATCTGCATAATGCGAACATTATTTTTATCATAGAGTTCAATTTTCTTAATTGCACCCGGATTAGTATTCTCAATAATAATAATTTGAGATGCTCTAACCGGCATATTAAACCCCACATCAACAAACTCAACTCCACCGTTTTCCTCGTTCGGTGTCCATGCTCTTTCATGATAATTATCTTTGCCGGGTATAGCGTTTGGACTACCAATCACACCGTTTGCTTTATAAGCCCAAGGCTTACTACTACGATAGAACTCGGAGGAAAAATCAATAAGAGTATCAGCCCATTGCACACTATTTGCAGATACGCGACAAGACAAACCGATAAAAATTATTAAAAACAATATGTAAATCTTCATACTAAAATGCTTTCTCATTAAAATAATTATCACAAATTTAATAAATAATTAATAAAAGCATAAAAAATCATCAATATCATTAAACAGTAGATATTAATCTTTTGTATTTAAAAGAAATCTTGTTATATTGTAAATCTTGTTATTAAAACGGGAATTCGTTTTATTATTCTCATGAAAATAACTACAACTCAAAAGGTATAATTGTTTAATTTTAATATGGAGGGATTATGATAGGTATAGTAGGATGGGGCTCTTATGTTCCGGCATACCGAATTAAATCCAGTACAATCGCAGAGCAATGGGGCGATGATGCGGCGGCAATAGAACGCGGTCTTATGCTCAGCGAGAAGACCGTCCCCGGAATGGACGAAGACACAATCACAATTTCGGTAGCCGCCGCCAAGAACGCATTGAAACGCGCCGGAATAGACCCGAAAAAAATCGGTGCTGTGTATATCGGTTCGGAATCGCACCCCTATGCTGTCAAACCGTCAGGCACACTATTAATTGACGCTTTGGGAATTGGTCCTGACGTCCACGTTGCCGATTTTGAATTTGCTTGCAAAGCAGGCGCCGAAGCTATGTTTGTTTCATACAGCCACGTAAAATCCGGCAATATGGAATACTCTATGGGTATTGGTGCGGACACATCACAGGGAGCGCCGGGAGACGCTTTGGAATATTCCGCTTCTGCCGGTGGCTCGGCTTTTATCTTCGGAAAAAACAAAGTCGTTGCAGAAGTTATTGATACACATTCATACACAAGTGATACACCTGATTTCTGGCGCCGCGAGTATATGCACTATCCGCGTCATGGCGGTAGATTTACAGGCGAACCCGCATATTTCCGGCATATTCTTTCGGCTTCGCGTGCTTTGCTCGAAAAGTCAGGACATAAACCGGAAGACTTTGCTTATGGTGTATTTCATATGCCCAATGGGAAATTCCCGCTTAAAGCCGGAAAAATTCTCGGTTTCACAAATGAACAAATGAAACAAGGTTGGGTAGTAAATAAAATGGGTAATACCTATTCCGGTTCATCGCCGACAGGACTTGCCGCTGTACTTGACGTATTGAAGCCCGGCGAAAAAGTCTTTATGTGTTCATTCGGTTCCGGTGCAGGTAGCGATAGTTTTATTTTCCAAGCAACCGATGAAATTACAAAGGTTCAGGACTCTGCACCCAAGATTCACGATATGCTTGACGGCAAGAAGATTTATCTCAGCTATGGTCAATATGCCGCATTTAGAAAGAAAATCAGATTTAACGATATTGTATAATTAACATTGAAAATAAAAATAAATAAATAAATTGGAGGTATTTATGCGCGACGTAGCGATTATCGGCGTTGGCATGACAAAATTCGGTGAGCTTTGGGACCAGAGCATACGTGATATGTTCGCCGAAGCAGGATTGAAAGCCATGGAAAATGCCGGTGTTGATAAATTGGATTCTATGTACGTTGGAGCTATGTCCAGCGGTTTATATACTCACCAGGAGCATATTGCTTCGGTGATGGCTGACTATATGGGACAGCGTGGTGTCCCTGCCACTCGTGTTGAATCTGCCTGTGCTTCGGGCGGTATTGCAATGCGTTCGGCTTATCTCGAAGTTGCTTCGGGTATGAGCGACATCGTACTTGCAGGTGGTGTAGAAAAAATGTGGGACGCAGATGACGGCTCTATGATTCTGGCTACTGCGGCTGACCAAGAATATGAAGCATATCAGGGTGTTACTTTCCCGGGATTATATGCTATGATGGCAACTGCATATATGGAAAAATACGGATTGACCCGCGAAGAACTTGCTCAGGTTCCTATCAAGAACCACAAGCACGGCGTAAACAATCCTAATGCTCAATATCCTTTTGAGATTAATCTCGATACCGTTCTCGGTGCTTCGAGAGTTGCAGACCCACTGAGACTTATGGATTGCTCACCGATTACTGATGGTGCGGCGGCTGTAATCCTCTGTCCGCTTGACAGAGCAAAAGAATTTACAGACAAGCCGATTAAAATTAAAGGTATTGGTGCCGCTACCGGTCCTATTGCTCTGCACGACCACAGCGATTTTACAAGAATTGATGCCGTGAAACTTGCCGCAGACAGAGCATATAAGATGGCAGGCGTGAACCCCGATGATATTGACTTCGCCGAAGTTCACGATTGTTTCTCAATTGCAGAAATTATTACAGTTGAGGAGCTTGGTTTCTTCGAGCGCGGTACTGCCGGCAAAGCCATTGCAAATGGACAAGCTACTTATGGCGGTAAGATTGTGATTAATACCAGTGGCGGTCTGAAAGCCAAGGGACATCCGGTTGGTGCAACAGGTGTTGCACAAATTATTGAAGCGGTAGAACAACTTCGTGGCGAAGCAGGCAAACGTCAGGTAGAAAATGCAAAACTCGGACTTACCCAGAATATGGGGGGTTCCGGTGGTAGTTCTGTTGTACATATTTTGGAGGCAGTATAATGGCTAATTCACAAAGATATCATCGCGAAATAGGGCATCGTTACAGACTCGAAGCCCAAAAATTCGAGAGCGGTTATGTTACATTGGCACGCCGTTATATTGACCCTATCGGCGGCAGTAAAAACTATGAAGACATAACTTTAAATGGTGAAGGTACGATTTTAACTCATACCATAATTCATATTCCAGCAGATGCTTATGCTAATGCCGCACCGTTTCCAATCGCAATAATCGAGACAGACGAAGGCGCCAGGCTTACTGTTCAAGTTATTGATTGCGACCACGCCGATGTCAAAACCGGCGCACGCGTCAGATTGGTCTTCCGTAAAATTATGGAAGAGGGACATTCGGGCATTATCAATTACGGATACAAAGCCGTGCTGATATAGTAGTATTTATTGAGATAAATAAAAAACCGCATCTTTCATGGTGCGGTTTTTTTTGTTTGTCTTTTGTCTTTCTTTTGAAACGTCAGGACGGGGTGGTGTTTTTCAGAACAGCGGATACTGCTCGAAAGGCAGAACAGCCGACACACCCCTAAATCCCCTCTTTTTAGAGGGGACTTAAACAGCCAGGGCGAGGAAGCGAATAGGTGAGCGATGAAAACCCAACAGATATTAATAAATCATTTAATAACTTCATTTGTGTTTGTTCAATCCAATTATATAGCAATATCATATATACATATTATATATGTGTAAATTTCAATATAATTTGTTATATTACGTATGTATTAGTGTTGGGGCAAAGCGATAAGTTCGCTATGCGAACTCTGCCCAACATAAGCTAAACTAAATAATCTGGGATTAATTCGCTTAGCCCAGAACATTACCGCCAATAGGAAGATTATGAATGTAAACTCAGATAAACATTTTATAAGTAGTGTGGATATAGCGAATCCAGAGACTTTTCCAGTATTTTTAAAAACATTGGAATTTGAGTTATTTAGGCATATTCCCAAATTGAACTTAAAGTTTAATAGTCCAATTACAGTTATCTCAGGAACCAACAGATCTGGTAAATCTACAATATTAATGGCACTAGCATGTAGTCACTTAGACTTTAAAAAAAGAAACCCGAAGAATGGTAAGCTAGAGCGACATACATGGAGTGCTTTAATGAAATTTACTAATTATGATATACAGGAAAAAGATTGGACATACTATATAACTTATAAAACTGGAGAAAAAACAATAAGAAAAAGAGGGCAAAGAAAAAAAGAAACAAAAAAATGGAATGGTATAGGAAAAAAAGAATCGCAATTCACAATGAGACAGGCTGTTTTTATTGATTTAGATAGAATAATTCCTGCTAGATTTTATGGAACAACAATTTTTAATTTATCAAAAAAAGCAATCTTACAAGATATATCGGCAGAAAATGTTGAAATGATAGAGAAATATATTTCTTATATCCTTGAAGAAAAATTTATAATAAAAAAAATAGCTCAACATTTAGATAAAGATATCTATAAATACCATAACAGTTATGATTATTCAAGTTACAATGCTGCTTCAGGTGAAGATGTTTTAACAAGAATTATAATTGATATTGTTGTTGCACCAAGAAAATCATTAATATTAATTGATGAAGTTGAAATGGGGCTCCATCCAAAAATTCAACGACGGTTGATTGATGTCATCAGAAATATATGTAGAAGTGACGAAAAACAATTTGTTTTAACAACACATTCTAGTACAATATTAGATGCAGTTGATCCTAAATCAAGAATTTTTATCGAAAAAGATTATAAAGGAACTTTTAAAGCGATACATAATGTTAGTGTCAATGCGGCATTATCTAAAATGGATGCAAAATCTTATCCTTTAATAGATCTTTATTGTGAAGATGAAAAAGCAGCAGATATCGTCAAAAAAGGCATAAGACAAGTTGAAAAAAACAACAACTTAGTTAATTTTAAAGAACTCATTAATATTGTTAGTTCTGGTAGTGCAGATAAAACTTACAATAATTTTATTGCACATAAAAATACTTACAAACAAAAGAAAATAAGAACAGGATATGCATGTGTTTTAGATGGTGACATGAAAACCATAAAGGATAAAAAAGGTAATTTGACTTTCCCGCCAGATGAAAACTTACATTTTTTATATTCCAATGAATGTCCCGAAGTTTTTTTAACTAAAACATACTTAAATAAACATAAAAACGTTTCGATAGAATATTATTTAGAAAATGAAAATCCACATTATTTATTCAATGCAATAATTGAAAATTCTAAATTTAATGATAAAAACGATGTTTTTAATTATTGTTGGGAGTTGTTTGTTGAAACAGAAAAGGGTAAATTGTATTTAAAATCTCTTGAAGAATTCTTATTAAAGATGGCAAGAAAATATTCTGATGATTTATAACTACCTACTGGCTACAACAATATATATAAGGCATTGGGCAACAAGTCGTTAAGTTGAAAGGTTATGAATATAAACAAACGGCATAGTAAATTGAAAGTTCGGTGTTTCAAAACCCGCCCCGCCGCTCACGCATTGTAGAATACCTTATTATTTGCTTAATGCGATTACTGCAGGCGTAGGAATGACATTGGTGGTTGAGAGAGTTGGCTGTTTACTGCTCTTGAACCCACCCCCATACCCCCCTCCCGAGAGGGGGCAATAAAGACAAACCACCCCGCCGCGAGCGGGGAATTAAAATGCAAAACAGCATCTTTTAGGGTGTGGTTTTGTATCCATTAATAAAATATCAATCGTTATAAACAGAGAGTAAATCGGATAGATTGTAGAAGGCATTATTAGATTTGCAGTAGTCAATAAGCAAAGAATAAACAGGGGATTGGGATAGGATTTCTTCATTGCCGAGAATAACAATATGAGACTTAGCACGCGTAATTGCCACATTCAATTTTCTATCAATTGTTTGCCCGTCTATTACTCTTAACGACTGCGCTTTATCCAACAGATAGGGATTATTTACAGCCATTGAAATAATAATATATTCACGCTGCGAACCCTGAAATTTCTCGACTGTATCCACAGTAATAATATCTTTGAGAGATGCAGGTAATCTCTTCTGTATATTAGCACACTGCAAACGAAAAGGCGAAATAACACCGAGAGTATTTTCATCAGCACTATCTTCGTAAACACGCATAATGGTTTGAATAATACGGCTGACTGCTTCCGCTTCACTTCTGTTATATTTGGAATGGAATTCCAATTGAGTATTAATAAAAATAAATCTGTGTTCGCTCAACTCTTTTGAAAGGAAGCCATTAATGGCAACAAATCTATCAATATCCGCATTTTGCAATTGTTCATCGAAAATTTTCAACTGCCCATTATAGAAATACATTCCGGGGAAATCCATAATATCCGCATGCATTCTTGCCTGACGAGTTAGCATAGCATAGGCATTAGTCCAAGTATTTGTCTTGGCACAATCCAACAAACGCTCGAATAGAGAAGATTTTGAAGAATCAAAATATATTTCTTTCATATTATCGGTTCCGGAATCTTCCGTATTTTGAAGAACAATAGCCGGCAGTTGCTTTTCATCACCTATCAATACAAACCGTTCGACACTTGCAAGAATTCCGATAAGATTAGACTCCGTTATCTGAGATGCTTCATCAATAATTGCAGTGTCAAATTTCTTAAAGTTCAGCAATTCGGGGTAGGTAATGATTGTTGCAACAGTTGCAATAAATATTCGTGTGTTTTGCAATTCTTTGTAAACTATATTAATATCATTCCGCTCAATAATATTTGAGAGAACAATATCCTTGTGAATCGTCGAATCTTTTCTTCCTAAGCGAATAATATCAAATGTATTTTTCCTTATAGCAGGTAAAGATTTCAAAGCGGAACAAATTTCATCAACGGCACGGTTAGTATATGCCAGAATTAATATATTGTCGTCAGTTTGCGTAATTAATGTTTCCACAAGACCGGCAAGCATAAATCTTGTTTTACCTGTTCCGGGCGGACCTTGTAGCAAAAAATAATCACGTGCCACTAAAATTTTCTGCATAATATCCTTTTGCTCGGCAGAGAGATAATCCGGCAAATCATATTCCTGCGAATCAAATTTCGGTTCTATTAGACCGAGTAACAAATCTTGCTTTTCTTGCTTCAAACCGAGGAATGCAGTCAAGGAATGCAAAATTGACTTTTGAAGTGCATCTGTGTTATCATAGTCTAAAATCCATTTATCAGTATTAGCGGCAAAATATCTGTGTTCCAATTTATTCCTAATGCTAACGATTATTCTATTGTATGCCAGTTCCTTAATACTACATTTAATCAACCTACCTCGCAAAGGTGAAAATTCACTACTTGGCTCATCGGGATAAAGGATACATATATCACCCTTACGAAAAGCCGAATTCATATTATCATCAGGGGAATAAGCGAAAGCAAGATGCAAATTATCGAAATCAGACTCATCTTCGAGCAAGGTAAGCCCGCTAAGAATAGTCCCGTTTTGCTTCTTCTCGCTGATACTATCCTTCCACAATGTAGCAAAACCTGCATTGTTCCGCCGAACACCAAGTTTCATAGCATAAAGCTCGTTTAATACAAACAGCAATTGGCGTTCAAAATATTCCCTTGCAATCGGACTTGCATTATTAAATAATTCTTTAAATTTATTATAATCATCTTTAATCCAAAATGGTGAATATTTGAAATTTATATCCCAATCGTCCGAAAATAACGATGTCCTACCATTGAGTAAATCATATTCCAATGCAAGATATTTGTTGCGGGCAAGAGCAATTTCCTGTTTCATCTTTTTGTAATTGGGGACATTACGCAAGGGATTTCCAGAATCCTTTGAATAAACAATTGCGGAATTCCCTTTTCGATTAGGATAGCAAGTATCAAGCAACATATTATAAATAGTAACCTGTGCAAAATGATTTACATATACACCTGTATTGAGTAGCGAACCGTCCTTCTTAAAGAATTGGTTCAGTTTAGCCGGATTGCCGGACTTTAATTCATATATGTTCTTGCGATTTGGTGCATTGTGAAACTCTGCAAGCAGGTCGAGACGTCCTTGCAAACCAAATTTTGGCGAAATAAAAGTCGGTTCGATAGCAAATGAGTCGAGTTCTAATACATCTACAAATTCTTTCAATGTATCATATTGAGCCTTTGCACTTTCCTTAATAATTATTTTATTCTTTGCTTCGAGCTTAGCAACGAGAAATACCGAAAGCACGCGTTCTTTCAGTGCTTTATAATAAATACCATCAAAATCGGCAAGCGGATTAATAATCAAATTATCAAAAATCGTATTAACAATATTTCCGAGAACCATTTGCATAGAAACTGTCTTTGCACTTATCCGTTTAATAAAGAGTGCATAGGGGTTGAAACCGTTGAAATCAAATGCTTCGGCTATCTCGGTTGCATCAAAGAGATAGTCCGGTTCTATTATAATAATCGAACCTGAATATGTTGTGAGCATAGCAGCGTCTTTGAATACATTTATTAAATTCAATGTGGAACCTATATGAACCTGTTCTATTACAGATTGCCATACGCCGACAGGTTTAAATTCAATCACATCATCACTATCGGCAATACTCAAAAACAAGATATTTTCATCTTCCTTAATTTCTTTAACAACCGCTTGTAAGAAATCAATTCGCTTGCTTATCTGTGTTTTTTGGTGCTTAACAAAAAACGAAGGGACAATACTTTTCTTTAATTCGGATAATATTTCGGGCTGTTTGATAGCAGTTAATTCAAAAACAAAATCTGCCAAAAGAGCAATGCATTCATTTAGATTATTTTCATTGACTATATCATCGTTTTCGACTATACGATGTTTCATTAAATAATGATATTGCTTAACATTTGCCGCAATATGGTAGGAAACGGAATATTTATCAAGCAGAAAAACCAAACGAGCAAAATCATTTGAGAAGAATTGTCGTTCATAGCCAGCCAATTCTCTTATTATTTCTTTAAAAGCGGCGAACAAATTAAAGAGACGCTCAAGCAGAGATTCCCCTTCATTGTTCAGAATATCAATTAGCAGAAAATAGTAATACTGAGCAAACAGTTCTCTATCATTCAACCGTTTTTGGTTCATCGGGTTGTATGTCTTTAATTCTTAATTGAATGGAAGTATGTCCGTTATAATTATACTCTTCGATATTGAAAACAATTGAGAATTTTTTTCCGTTAGTGCAGTAGTTGATTTTATGAGCAAGATTATGAGCAATAGCATCAATTTCAAATTTCATATTTCTATTTGAAGGGAAATCGGGATGAAATTGTTGCGCCCTAAATTTCAGATGATTGGCACCGACAATTTTAACACCATTCTTTGACGATACATTTCTTGCAACAAAAACCGGTTTATAGTTCTCATAACCGAACGGAGCAAACTGTTTGAGCTTTTGAATAAAATCAGGTGAAAGCTCGTGTAGGAATAATTCTGCATCAATATTAAGCTCCGGTTCTATCATATCGTTACTAATTTGGTTTCGAGCAATTTCATCGAATAGACGGGAGAACTCTTCGAGATGTTCCGTTTTCATCGAAAGACCGGCGGCATGCTTATGTCCACCAAACTCAAATAGAAAGCGTGATAATTCCTTCAAAGCCGAATGAACATCAAACTGAATAATACTACGGGCAGAACCTTTAGCCATATTGTGCATTGAAGTAAGCAGAATAGTCGGAACATGAAAACGGTCCACAAGACGCGAAGCAACTATGCCAATCACTCCGGCATGCCAATCGGGCTTATACAGAAACAGAGCCTTTCTTTTGCCATCAGCCAATTGTGCTTCCGCCATAGGAATAGCCTCTTCAAAAGTTTTCTCATCAAAAATGCGTCTTCTCCTGTTTTCCTGTTCCAATTGCTGAGCCATTTGAAATGCACGCACTTCATCACTTTGGGACATCATTTCGACAGAGCGGCAAGCACTACCAAGCCGTCCCGCCGCATTAATAAGCGGTGCTAATGAATAAATAATACTTGATGTAGCAATATGCCCTGTTTTAATATTCGTACAATAGAGTAAACCTTTAATACCCGGACGCGGCTCTTTGTTCAACATTTTTAGCCCAAGTGCCGCAAGAGTACGATTTTCACCAATCATAGGTACCATATCGGCAGCAGAACCAATAGCAACAAAATCAAGATATTCATCGGCAATCTCAGGAATATTTAGTTTAATTGCAATAGCTTGGATTAATTTGAAAGTAACACCACAGGCGGCAAGATGTCTGAAAGGATATGTGCAACCCGGAACAAAGGGGTCAAGAATAGCAAGAGCTTCGGGAATTTCATCGCTTGGTTCGTGGTGGTCGCATATTATGGCATCCATTCCGGCTTTTTTTGCATAAGCCAGAGCCTCAACGGAAGTAACCCCGACATCAACCGTTAAAATAATAGATACACCCTTGCTAATGGCAATATCTACATTGTGAACAGTCAAGCCGTAGCCTTCCTGAAATCTGTCCGGAATATAATAATCTACCTCTGCCCCAATTCTTCTAAGAAATTGGAGAATCATTGCTGTGCTGGTAGTACCATCTACATCATAATCGCCATGTATCCAAATCAGTTCTTTGTTCCTAATCGCCTTGATTATCCTGTTTACCGCTATTTCCATATCCTTAAAGAGATACGGGTCATGGATATTATCTGCTGTCGGGCTAAAAAATTCTTTTATCCGGCTCTCTGTTTCAAATCCACGAGAAACGAGAACACTCGCCAAACTTTTCGGCAATTTTAATGATTTCGATAATTTTTCTACTGCACTTTCATTGGGTATTTTTTTATACTTCCAATTATAGTTTAACATAAATAACCTATCTTACTGTAATTGTAACAAAATTACTGAAAATTTTAACACAAAACAAGAAAAAAGTGTGTATTTTTTTTCACACTTTGCAAAAAATTTCACAGTTTTGTACAAATAACTTTTGGTATTTTAATAATTAATTTGAAAACATATAGATTATGCCAATTAATGGAGAAATTTTTGATAGTAAAAAATCAAAGAATTCCAAATATAAAAGGACTAATCATAGGGTTCTTGTAAAAGATGATTTTCCACCGGAAGTCAAACCACCTAACGGAAGAATTACTTCTATTATAGGTAAGAATTACATTGTGCAAGACCTTTCCGATAGTCATGCTGAAATTGAATGCACTCGTGCAGGAACTATCAAATCATTGCATAAGAATGCTACCCTACTTGCCGTTGGCGATTACGTTCATTATTCTCTCTCGGAAAACAAGGAAATTAACTTGGGAAAAATTACAGGTATTGACGAAAGAAAAACTTGGCTATCCCGAAAACCACTTATAGGTATTCGCGATGATATTATTGCTTCCAATGCTGATACTCTTCTTATTATTATGTCGAGCGATTTTCCGCCATATAATAAACGTCTTATTGACCGATTGATAGTTGCGGCGAAAATTGGTAATCTTAATCCGGCAATATGTATTAATAAAATTGATTTATTCAATGACGAGCTTATTTATGAAGATTTATCTGTCTATTCTTCACTCAATTATCCTTTGTTTTTTGTAAGTGCGCAAACCGGACAAGGTTTAAGTGAATTACGTAATTATATTAATAAAAAAGAACTTATATTTGCCGGACCATCAGGAGTCGGCAAATCATCACTAATAAACAAACTATTCGGTAGGAACATACAGAAGATTCGCGAAGTCAGCAATAAGACAACAAAAGGCAAACATACCACAAGCTATGCTCGCATTCTGGAACTTGACACTGAAACAAGAATAATTGACACACCGGGCTTTCGGGAATTTGGTATTGTCAATATAGAAAAAATAGAATTATCCCTATATTTTGATGATTTCAAAGACTACTATGAGCATTGTAGATTTATGCCTTGCTCCCACACTCACGAACCTGATTGTGCAATTAAAAAAGCAGTTAGTGAGAATAAAATTGCACCCGAACGATACGAAAGCTACATTAATATTTATACCTCAATGGAATAAGTTTGCATTATGCTCGTTTTGATTTATATTTGTAATTGTTAATCATTCAAATTGAAAAAAATTATTATAATCAAACAAGATATAGGAACTAAACGTAAATATTGTCGGGGGGAAATGAAGCGGGTTTTTAGTATTATTCTTCTCTTGCTTGCTTTTAGTATTGAACTATCCGCACAGGCTACGATTACGAGTGATTCGCTTGTAGCAAATGATTCCAATTTTTATAAACTCAGATACGGTGGATTTGTAGGCTTTGGGAGCAATTTGCATTTCGGCAATTTCAATCAACTGCCCGGCATTCCCAATTGTTGCAAAGCATTTGAAACCGGCTCGGGTATAGGCTTTTCAATTGGCGCTCTTGTGGAGTATCCAATTACTTATGACATCTTTGCCTCTACTCGTATCGGATACAATAGCCTTGGTGGGAACTTTACAGTACCCGAACAGACAACAGTGATTATTGACGGGATTGTTAGCGAGGGTGAATTTGAGCATTATTTAAATACAAACTTTTCAAATCTCGAATTAACCCTGTTGGGCGATTATAGATTATGGAAAGAATTATTTGTCGATGGCGGATTCAAATTCGGTTATATTGTTTCCAATAATTTTCTGCAAAAGGAATCAATTACAAAGCCTGATGACAAAGGTACATTCATTGACGGAACACGTATAAGAAACAAATTCTCAGGGAATATCCCTGATATTAATTCAATTACAGCCGGTGCTACAATCGGTTTTCATTGGACATTAGCTCTAAATAGAAAAGAATCATTATTTTTATCACCCGAATTATTTTACACATATTATTTTACTCCGGTTGTTAGCGGTTTAAATTGGAATGTACATACTATTAGATTTGGTGCATCTGTAAAATACAAGGAGCCGCCACCACCACCTCCTCCTCCGCCACCGCCGCATTGGCCCCCCGACCCCGAGTATCCGGGATTTCCGGCACCACCGATTATCACTGCAAATATTGCGTTGATACAGGTAGATAGTTTGGGTAATGAAAAAGATGGCTTTGATTTGAGAATAGAAGATTTTATTTCTTTGAACCTAAGGCCACTGCTTAATTATATTTTCTTTTCCTATAATTCGGCAAATATACCGGAACGCTATATACAGTTTAGTCCGACAGACGCATTATCTTTCAGAGATAAATCACTTGAAAACCTCGGTGTATTAGAAACATATTATCATATATTGAATATTATAGGCAGAAGGCTTACAGATAAACCGGATATTAAAATTACTCTTGTAGGTACAAATTCAAATATTGATGAGGAAAAGAATAACAAGGAACTCTCTACGGCAAGAGCTGATTCCATTAAGAATTACTTAGTGCATGTATGGCGTATTGAACCAAAGCGTATTAAGGTAAAAGCAAGAAATTTACCAAAGGACAAATCGGATAATTCCACACCGGAAGGACAGGCGGAAAACAGAAGAGTGGAAATTTTGTCAAAAGATAAATCCTTGCTCAAACCAGTTGTAACTATTGATACATTGCGACTGTTTCGGGATTATAATTTGCGTTTCTTCCCTGAAATTAATTCCGATGCAGGGTTGAGCAGTTGGAAACTTAAAATATGGCAGGGTAATAAAACTTTAATTCAGTTTAAAGGTACTAATACAATCCCGGATAGTCTTGACTGGTATATTAGCGAAAAGGACAGTAGCGCCCCGAAAAGAGGCGGAAAGATATTTTATCAATTGACAGCTATTGACTCATTGGGACAGGTTGCAATTTCGCCCCAAAACTGGATACCGGTAGAACAAATAACAATAGAAAAGAAAAGGCTTTCGCAGATGGAAGATAAAGAATTTGAGTATTACAGTTTAATATTATTTGATTTTGCTAAATCAAAATTGGAGAAAGCGCATAAATCCGTACTCAAATTTGTACAGAACAGAATAAAACCTGATTCGAAAATTACCGTAACAGGATACTCAGATAAATCGGGTGATGAAAAGGTGAATAGCCGCCTATCATTCAAGCGTGCTAAAGCCGTAACCAAGCAACTAAAATTGAAAAATGTTGAAGTAAACGGTGTTGGCGAATCGGTATTATTATATGACAATGATTTACCCGAGGGGCGTTTCTACTGCCGTACCGTCAAAATCACAATTGAGAATCCTGTCATTATCAATAAAGACAAAGAAAATAATACAGAAATAAAAGAAGGTAAATAGATAGTAAATATTCATCTATTTTGGCAAAAACCTAAACTTGCATTGGGACTTTACTAAATTGTAATATTAATTTTATTCAAATATTTTATTTCATTTTCAACTTACTCGAATAAATCATCAACGGAACCGGATTGGGCTTTGCCTACATTGTAAATTAGATTTTGCTTCTTCACTCCTTTTGAAAAGAAGTTCTCTCTTACTTTCAATGATATTTTTTTGTAATACCTCAAATGTATATTCCTTCTCATTAAGAGATAACTTCTCCCAGTATTCAATGATATTTGAAATGATTTCGATAATTTTTCTCCTTATGATTATCTCATTCTTAATATTTTACTTTATCGCAACGACTAATATTAGTTTCCGAAACTTTAGTATTTGAGTCATAAATCCATAATAATATGAATTGTACAAATATACTTAATTGTTGAGATATATGAAAGTGCTTTTTTGCAAAGGAAATTATATCATTATTAGGACAGGAGTAGTTTAACCGGAGCTTTAAGGGTGCGGTCTGATAAAGCCCTTGTAAAACAGCCGACACTCTCCCCCCAGCCTTCACCAAAAGGACGAGGTGGCAAACAGGCATAGATGCTTCGCTTCGCTCAGAATGTCGAACGATTTATTCTTTGCTTAGTGCAGGAATGGCATTGAAGTATAGAAAGACAAAAGGCATTACTATTGAATTTCGCTCGGCTCGAACCCCCGGTGATGCTTT
>CAZOOR010000002.1:0-90640 GCA_964581505.1 uncultured Hyphomicrobiales bacterium | reverse complement strand
AGTCCCAACTTTCACCACCGTCAGTTGTCATTGCTACTTGTCCTAACGAACCGGCTACGATGCCATAATGTTTATTGTAAAATCTTATGTCTTCCATTGGTCTATTTCTATTATTTGTATCAATTTGAGTGAACCAGGACAAACCTGCATTTCTCGTTTTGTAAACGGTTTGTGTGAAATTCAACAACTCGTCGTCAAGAGATTTGCCACCGGCACACCAACCGACATCCTCATTGACGAAATCCATCAGTCCTCCGTCACCCGGTTTTGGCAATGTGTCCCATTCGAGAAAATTATTCTTAACTCTCGGCATATTCGGTGGATATATGCCTTTAGAATAATATGCAGAAGTATAAAATAAATTTCTGTTGAGTAATGCAATATCATGAATATATGTATGCTCAAATAATGCAGGATTGGCAAATTTATTCCAACTTAATCCGCCGTCTGTTGTCTCATAGTATTCAATATGTTTGTTGACATGAGGCCCACCAATTATTATACCGTATTTATCGTCATACATTCTGATTCTTAAAATAATCCTACCCGTATCAAGTCTATAGCTCGACCAAGTTTCACCATTATCTGTACTTCTTACTATCAGACCAGAATCGCCGACTGCGATAAACAGTTTCGTATTAGGATATGCTACATCTTTAATTCTCGGTACAAATTTATATTTAGGATAATTTACAAACCCCTTGTTCCTATAAACTTCTTTCCATGTCTTACCCCCATCTGTTGTTCTTCTGAAGAAATGACCGCCCGGACCGTCATAAGTTCCCCATATCATAAAATTAAGTGAATCGGCACACTTCAACATTATATATTCTTTTTTAAGACATTGGCTGCCAAGTTCATCAATTACTTTCCAGTTCTTATGTACTGCTGGTAATGATATTGAGGAAAGAATAATTGAAATTAATATTACAATTGTTCTTACTATTTCCATAATTGATATTGTCCAATATTCTTCAAAAAGTATATATTCATAATATAAGAAAAAAATGTAATAAAACAAAAAAGAGGCTGTCATTTCCGACAGCCTTTTTGAAAAATAATAAATGATAAACTTAGCAGGCGTTCAAGCCTTTTTCCAGACCTGCAAGCAAGTCGTTTACATCTTCGATACCAATGGAGATACGAACCAGCCCGTCTGTAATATTTGCTTTTTCTCTGACTTCTTTATCCATTGAGGCATGTGTCATTGATGCCGGATGCTGAATAAGCGATTCCACACCACCGAGACTTACGGCAAGTTGGAATATATCAATATTATTCATCAGATTCTTTCCGGCTTCAAAACCACCTTTCAATCCGATAGAAATCATCGAACCCGAACCGGACATCTGCTTCTTGCCGAGTTCGTATTGCGGGTGGCTTTTCAGTCCGGGGAATCTTACCCATTCTACTTTGGGATGTTTTTCCAGCCATTCTGCAATTATTTTAGCATTGCGTGCGGCGGCTTCCACCCTGATTTTCAAGGTTTTTATACCCCTATGAACGAGAAAAGAATTGAAGGGGTCAATTGTTCCGCCGAGGTGATTAAGAACTCTCCTGATGTGAGTATAGTCATCTTTGTTCTTGGTGATAATGATACCGGCTACAACATCTGCATGCCCGTTCAGGTACTTTGTCATACTATGAATAATATAATCCGCCCCAAGCTCAAATGGTTGCTGATAGACAGGACTCATAAATGTATTATCAACGCTAAGCTCTGCGCCTGCATTATGAGCAATCTCGGAAATTGCTTTGATGTCGGACATAACAAGCGTAGGATTGCCGGGCGATTCAATATGAATAAGTTTTGTGTTCGGCTTCATTGCATTTTTAATAGCATCTAAGTTCGAACTGTCGAGAATTGTATATTCAATACCGAAATTGGTTAATATTGTCGTAATAAAAGAAATAGTAGGTCCGTAAACCGATTCGGAACAAATCAGATGGTCGCCCGATTTGAGAACGGCAAAGAACAGAGTGCTGATTGCCGCCATGCCGCTACCGCAACCTAATGCTTTGTAGCCGCCTTCGAGTGCCGCAACTGCATCTTCCATTGCTTCTACGGTGGGGTTTCTCATTCTTGTATATATATATCCCTCTTCCTCTCCTTTGAAAAGGCGTGCGCCGTGGTCTGCATCTTTGAATTTAAAAGTTGAAACTTGATAAATCGGCGGTACGACCGCTCCTAATGCTTCATCTTGAATACCTGAATGTACACATTTTGTGTCCATTGCCATATTTTTATTGTGTCCCATTTAATCTCCTTAATAGGTCTTTGTAAATTGTATAATATCAAAATGCAATTTAACTTATATGCTGTCAATTATCAAAAAAAACAGTATTTTTATAATAAAATTATTTTAAAAACAAAAGGGGCTGAATGCCCCTTGAATTAATTAATTACTATCAGTTTTACAGATGAATTATTGCCTTCAATCATCTGGCAAACATACACTCCGGCAGGTAGTGATAGGTTATATACATATTTTTCTATTTCGGAGCTGTTTGCTTTGTACTCTTTTTGATAGAGTGTTTCGCCTTTTACATTGCTAATTCTAAACAGCAATTTTTGATTGAAAATTATATTTTTCGGCTTATATTTGAATTTCAAAGTATTGTTTGAAAAATGAACGGTTAGCGAATTGTTATCAGTTACATACTGCTCAAATTCATCTACATAGCTGGGTTCACGTAGTACGAAAAGTCCTGCTTCCGTTGCCAAGAAAACATCTTCGTCCCCGGGTTTGCCAAAATATCTGAGCGACCAAGCATTAGCTACCGGACCTTCGCCACGCTGATTGACAAACCAGTATTCACCACCGCTTTTCGACTGAATAATTGTACCGTATTGACCTGATGCAACATATACTAAATCGTCAAGTACTTGTGCGGAATAGAACGGACGAGAGTTCTTTGTATTAAGTTCCGTCCAATTTTGTCCTGCATCAGTTGTTTTGAAAACTTTTCCTTTTTCTGCTGTGATAAGTCCTATATTCTTGTTCTTACCAAATTTATTGAATGCTACGGAATATAACATTTTGTCTGTAAATGTATTAAGTTCTGTCCAATTTTGTCCGCCGTTTGTTGTTCTAAGTACCAATCCCTTTGTGCCAACTGCGATACCCGTATTCTTATCAACGAATGAGACGGAATTTAGAGCATATCCGGTTCCGCTTGTTTGTTCTGTCCAAGTTTCACCTCCGTCTGTGGTTGATATTATAGTGCCGCTACTGCCGACAGCCCAGCCCCTTTGTTCGTTGATGAAAAATACTGAAAGTAATGTCTTGCTGACACCGGAATTAATTTGTTTCCAATCTTTTTTACCTCCATCAGATGTTTTCATTATTAATCCGTCCGCACCACAAACTACATAAGTATCTTTGTTCAATATTGCAATAGAGTAGAAATGCTTAGATACATCTTTATATACCTGTTCCAGATATATTGCACCATTAACAGTACGCATTATTTCACCGGTAGATGCGACTAATAGTCCTCGTTTGGAATCGGAAAAAGCCGCCGCTCTGAAAAACTGTACGCCCGGATTATATATTGTACTCCAAGCTCTGCCGGAATCTTCTGTTCGCATTATTACCCCGTTGCTTCCGATAGTAAATCCGGTATCAAGTGTTGGGAAGAATGTGCAGCGTAATTTGCTATTTGCTTTTGGGTATCTTATCGCCCAGTTCATATTTTGGTCATAAGAATACCAAGATTTTCCTCCGTCTTGCGAACGTCTTACCAAACCGGCGCCGGGTACTCGTATTGAATCAACCACATAGAAATCTTCCGTATAGCCACCGACAAACACTTCGTCTTTATCGCCTATGCCATGAACGTCAAGCGCCCAAAGGCTGGTGTCGGGAAATGCAACCTGAAACCAGTTGTATCCTCCATCAGTTGTTTTGTATAGTCCGCCGTTGGTTTTATTTAATCTGAAAATATAAGTAATGCAAGCATAACCGACACGTGGGTCTCTATCGCTGAAAATAATTCTTGTAATTTCGCAATCGTCCTGCGCACTATCGGGTTTTGTAAGTGTGGTCATATAGTTCCAAGTATATCCACCATCTTTTGACATAAGGATTTCCGATTCCATTGAGCCGAAAATAATAATGTCCGTACTGTCATGCCTTATTCCTGCGGCACCAACGCGTATGGGCATAATAGTATCGTATTTTGTGCCGTCCTTTCTTTTACGTGTGTATTTTCTGGTGGCAGTAGAGATTGAATCCCAAGTGGCACCCTTATCAATACTACGCCATAAAATGCCATACATTAAATCTCCGGCATATACGGTATCGCCTTGTCCGGGTTTGAACATCATAGATTTACCGTTGAGTGCTACGGGTTTCGATGACGATAGAACCACCTTCCAAGAATCAGGCTTATCGCAATCAGAGGTACACCGTTCCACTACTCCATAGTTCAATCCACCTACAAGTATTATATTTGTATCGACAGGATTAATAAGCACATTGTTGAATCTTGTATAACCAAGTTTGTAATTTACTAAAAGTGTATCCCAATGCAAGCCTCTGTCCCAGCTTCTATACACAACCCTGCCTTCGCCACCGGCATAGTATGTATTCATATTCTTCGGATTGACGGCTATATCGAATGTAGCTTTATCAACCATTCTTTTCCATCTGTAATTCTGTGAGTACGCAGAATTGATAGTCAGCAGATAAGCCAAAGCGAGAACCAATAGAATTATTTTTTTCATATTTTTCTTTAAATTTAATTTCTCATCATTAGTATAACAAAATTAATAATTATAAGTTTCATATAAAAAAAAACCTTCTTCGTTTGGAAGAAGGTTTGTGCAAGTAAAGAGTTGAAAATATATTATTAGAAAAACAATTTTGTAATATCCGTTATCAAAAACGGAAATATTCCAAAAATTAATAGACCCGCAATTGAAATAAATAGTGTAATGCGAGCCGTGCCGCAAGTACCTTCCAATTGTGTTTCGTTTTCGTCTTTGAAGTACATTGTTAAAATAAGATTTATATAATAATACATTGAAATAATCGAAGCAATGACCGCCACAATAGTCAGCCAAAGAAATCCAGAATTTACAGCCGATACGAATAAGTAATATTTACCGAAAAATCCTGCAAACGGCGGTATGCCTGCAAGCGATAGCATAAAGACTGCCATTAATGCCGCAAGTATCGGGTGGCTCTTGCTCAATCCTGCATAGTCCGATATTTCCAATTTCGACTGTTCGTCCCGCTCGAAAATTGATAATATTACAAATGCTCCGAGTTGCATAAATAAATAAGCCGTAGCATAGAATACTACGCCTGTCCAGCCAAGTGCATTATTGGCAACTATACCTATTAATAAATAACCGGCGTGTGCAACTGATGAATATGCCAGCATTCTTTTGACATTTTTCTGTACCAACGCTGTAATATTACCTACCAACATAGTCCCCGCCGAGATAAAGGCAAGAATTAATTGTATTGTTTCTCTGTTTTTTATCAATAATTCATTTGTGCTGTCATTACTAATTACCGCCCGCATAACAACAATAAACGCAACCAAAGCGGCGGCTTTTCCGGCAGAACTCATAAATCCGCTAATAACTGTAGGCGAGCCGTGATATACATCAGGCGCCCATTGATGAAATGGAAATGCGGCGACTTTGAAACTAAGACCAATCATTATCAAGCCGATACCAAGTAACAAATAAGTATTCTCGAACTGTCCTGCATTCAAATGGGACGATATTACCGACAGGTCTAATGAACCTGTACTGCCATATATTAAGGCAATACCATAGACAAGGAAACCTGTTGCAAATGCACCGAGCAGAAAATACTTTAATGCCGCTTCAATAGATTTGATTGATGTCCTGAAATAACCGGCGAGTACGTAGAAAGATATTGACATAATCTCTATGCCAATAAAAAGTATTAATAAATTGTTGGAATGTGCAATTAGCATCATTCCGCTGACGCTCAATAATAGTAGTGAATAGTATTCATTCAATTCTTTATATTCCCGTATAATATACTTACGCGAAGCAAGTAGCGTCATCAAACCGCCAAGAGCAAATAATATATCCATATATGCGGCAAAGCCGCCGAATGTAATCATATTGTGCGTGATTAGTTCGTCCGGACGCATTATTCCTAAATCTTCGCTCATTGGCATTGCGAGATTCTGTGCCGCCGCAATAATAACAACTATAAATCCTACCAATGCAAATGCGTAACTGAATTTCTTGTTCAGAAATACTGCATCGAATACTATTGAGAAAACCGCAAAAAATGAAATTGCTATTATCGGCATTAAATATTGTAATTCTAATCCCATTCTAATTTACCTGAATGCTTATTAATAAATTCAATTAATATGTTGTTAGTAATCATAATCAAAAACCAATTACTTTTTTATCATAAAAGCACCTGTTTCATTAATCGGTGCCGGCAATTCAAACGGCTTTGTGCCGAACTTTTTGTCGTAAAGTTTATTAACTAATGCTTTTGATGAATTTTCCGAATATTGCATAAACGTTGAAGGATACACACCAATCCAAACTATGAATAATACCATAGGAACAAGTGTTGCCCATTCCCTCTTGTTTATATCTTTCAAATGATGATTCTTAGGGTTACTGTTTTCACCGAACATTACTCTTTGGAACATCCATAAGAGATAGACAGCGGCAAATATTACTCCGGACGCCGCAAATATCGTAAACAGATGACTATTGAGGAATGGCGACCGGAATGCACCCAGTAGTGTCAGGAACTCTCCGACAAAGCCGTTCAGTCCCGGTAAGCCTACCGAAGCAAACATAGCAATTGCGAAAAATACGGTATAAACCGGCATAACGCGTGCTATCCCTCCGAATTCCGAAATATCTCTTGTATGGCGGCGTTCATAAATCATTCCGACCAATAGGAATAACATTCCGGTTGATAAACCGTGATTGACCATCTGAATAATTGCACCTTGGATACCTTCTTGTGTCATTGAGAAAATACCAAGTACAACAAAACCGAGATGGCTTACAGATGAATATGCTACCAAGCGTTTTATATCGGTTTGTACCATTGCCACCAAAGCACCGTATATAATTCCGATTACCGCAAGCGTACTCATATACGGAGCAAAATAATATGATGCCTGTGGGAATAAGTCAAGGTTGAATCTGATAAGTCCGTAAGTTCCCATTTTGAGTAATACGCCGGCAAGTATAACCGAACCGGGAGTTGGTGCCTCCGTATGTGCATCAGCCAACCATGTGTGCAATGGGAAAAGAGGTACTTTGATACTGAATGATAATGCAAATGCCAAAAACAGCCAGATTTGAGTATCCAATGGTATGGCATGATTAGCAAGTGCATTTCGTATGGCAATAAAATTTGTTGTAAATCCGGAACTATTATGAAGTACTTCGCCTCCGACATAAAGCCCGAGCCAGACAATTGCAATTAACATAAATAGCGAGCCGACAACAGTAAAGATAAAGAACTTAACCGTTGCGTATAATCTATTTTTGCCGCCCCAAATTCCTATTATGAAGTACATCGGAATTAATATTAATTCCCAGAATATATAGAATAAGAATATATCCAACGACATAAACACTCCGAGCATAGCAAATTCGAGGAATAGAATCATTACATAGTATTCTTTTTCTCGCTTATTGATTGAGCCGTATGAAGACAATATCGTAACAGGTGCTATAAATACAGTTAGCAATACAAGCAAGAAAGACATACCGTCCATTCCCACACGAAAGCCCGCATCGAAATCGGGTATCCATTCCGCATTGAAAATCAATTGGAATCCGGGGTCTGCTTGATTGAATTGAGAGAATAATCCCATTGCCAAGACAAATGTTGCCAATGATATTGCCATTGCGGAATATTTGATTATCTGTATTTGTTTTTTGTTTACAAACATCAGCAGGAGTGCACCTGCCAAGGGTAAAAACAAGATTGGTATTAGTATTGACATAATCGAACTTTACATTACATTCAAAAACTTAAACAAAACATTTATAAAGATAGAAACAACCAGAATAGAATAACGATAATTCCACCGGTCATCAGAACGGCATAGTTTTGTGCTATACCCGATTGCAAACGTCTGACGGTTTCGCCAATCCCTGCACTTGCTTTTGCAAGTCCGTTTACTATGCCGTCAATAAATTTCATATCAATCATACGCCATAGAAAACTCCTTGATGTCTGAAGGCAAGGGTCAACAACCGTTGCAAAATAAAACTCATCTAATTTATATTTGTTAAATAATAAATTATAAACTCCTTTGAAACTTGACGCAATTTTTCTCGGTACAGTCCATTCGGCGTCAGAATAGAACTTATGGGCAAGCCATATTGCAAGTGCCGCTAATCCGACTGAAATAAACATAAACAAGTATTCTATGCTGTGTATTTCATGACCAAATTCAAATTTCCCGCTCATTGATGCTATTATAAAATGAGCATCTTTAAATACCGGATGCAGAAAATGCTCTATTAAATTTGATTCGGGACCCAGCCAGAAACCCAAAGCATAGGGAATGCCAAGCAAGCCGCCGAGAGCCGCTAATACGGCAAGCACTATCAGAGGAATTGTCATTGTCTTCGGTGATTCGTGCGGGTGTATATGGTGTGCATCAAATCTTTCTTTGCCATGAAATGTCAATTTCAATAGTCTGAACATATAGAATGCTGTGAAGAAAGCCGCAATTGCACCGAATAACCATAGCATAAAGCCACCGTCACTGAATGCTTTCCAAAGTATTTCGTCCTTCGAGAAAAAGCCGCTGAAAAATGGAACTCCGGCTATGGCAAGTGTTGCCACAAAAAATGTTTTATATGTTGTCGGCATATAGTGTTTCAATCCGCCCATACGCTTGATGTCCTGTTCTTCATGCATTCCGTGAATAACCGAGCCGGCACCAAGGAATAAAAGTCCTTTGAAAAATGCGTGGGTCATTACGTGGAATACTCCTGCGGAGAATGCACCTACTCCGAGTGCAATAAACATAAAACCAAGTTGTGAAACCGTAGAATAGGCAAGTACCTTTTTAATATCATTCTGAACCAAAGCAACTGTTGCCGCAAGGAATGCCGTTGCCACTCCGACTATTGCCACCACCTCCATCGTTACCGGCGATAAGGCAAATAATACGGAATTTCGGGCAATCAGGAATATACCTGCCGTTACCATTGTGGCGGCATGGATTAATGCAGAAACAGGTGTTGGACCTGCCATTGCATCGGGCAACCAAACAGCAAGAGGTATCTGTGCGGATTTACCCGTTGTCCCAAGTAACATTAATAGTGTTATTGCCGTTATTATTCCGGTGTTATAATAAGAAATATATCCTGCCGAAGCAGTCTCCATTACAGTTTGATAATCCAATGTATTGAATGTGATATATATGAAAAGCATTGCAATGATAAAACCGAAATCACCTATTCGATTAACTATGAATGCTTTATTACCTGCATCACCTGTCCATGTTATCCGTGTGCCGGGGAATTTTTTGTCATACCAAAAACCGATTAGCAGATAGGAACTCAGACCAACACCCTCCCAGCCGAAAAATGTCAGCAGGTAGTTTGAAGCCAGAACCAAATTGAGCATCATAAAAATAAATAAGTTCAGGTATGCAAAAAATCGGAAGAAACTTCTATCACCGTGCATATAGCCGATGGAGTATATATGGATTAAAAATCCTACCCCTGTAATAATTAATGCAAACAATATTGACAAACGGTCAACTTGATATGCTATATTAACACTGAACAATCCGGTTTGTATCCAAGTATAGACCGGTATAACTATCGGCGACTCGGCGTTTGAATGCAATAGTTCCAGAAATATCAGGAATGATATTACGAACGATGTTGCAACCGTCAAACTTGCCAACGAGCCGATTAGCTTTTCGTTTTTCAGGAATTTTCCCGTCAAACCTATGATTAAAAATCCTACAAGAGGAATTAAAGGAACGAATTTAATCAATTCATACATGCCAATATCCCAAGGTTATTTACCACTAATATCCAAATATAAATAACAATGAAAAAATTTACTTCATTGCGATTAGTAAAATACAAAAGTAATAAAGATTTACCAACCAAAAACAATAAACATTGCATAGTTTTTGTCTATTACAAGGTGTTTTTTTGTTATTTTTTATAAAAATGCGGATATGGGTATATTTTTGCAATCCGAGACGGAAACCGAATTAATTGTGGACAGTGATATAGGAACCACTGATGCCGCTAAAGTAATTCTCTATAATGATGAGTTGCATACATTCGACGAGGTTATTGTCCAGTTAATTAAAGCTATTCAATGCTCACCCGAGCAGGCTGAGTCTATTGCTTGGGAAGTCCATACAAAAGGTAAATCTATTGTCTATGAAGGCGAGATGCCCGATTGTTTGCGTGTTAGTGCTATCTTAGAAGAAATTGCATTGCATACGCAAATTGAGTTTTAATCCCAATCTTCCTCCGAAAGAGAAAATTGTTGTAAGCGGTCTTTGAGTTTCAATGTTGTCAGCCCGAGTATTTTTGCCGCTTTTATAATATCACCTTCGCAAATTTGCAAGGTTTGGATTAATAAATCCTTGACAATATCATCATATCTTGCTCCTGTTTTAGATATATGTAGAATGTGCTTACCGTTCTCTAAATCACGATTTAATATCTTGCCACGCGAAGACAGGCGTGAAGTACGTAGGAAGTCCAATGATTCATCTTCGATAATGTCGCTTTCTTCGAGCAGCACAACTCTTTCTATTGCATTTTTAAGTTCTCGAATATTACCACGCCAGGGATATTCTTCGAGTGTTTTAATTGCTTGCGGCGAAAATCCGCTGATGTTCTTGGTAAATTGCTTATTAAACTCCGCCACAAAAGCAGTAGCAAGTAACATTATATCATTCTTGCGTTTGCGTAAGGGCGGTAGTTCTATCTTTGCTACATTCAGACGATAATATAAATCTTCTCTAAATTCACCTTCTTCGACCAACTGTTCGAGTTCCTTGTTGGAAGAAGCAATTACTCGTACATCAACCGCTATTTCCTTAGCACCGCCCAGCCTGTAATATTTTTTCTCTTGCAATACACGTAATAATTTAACCTGCAAATCCAAAGTCAATTCCGAAATTTCATCGAGGAGTATAGTGCCGTGATGCGCCTGCTCGAATTTCCCGTGCTTAATTTTATCAATGGCACCTGTAAATGCACCTCTTTCGTAACCGAAAAGTTCGTTCTCGGCAATCTCTTTTGGTATTGCTCCGCAATTAATTGTTATGAATGGACCTTTGGCTCTATCAGATGAGTCGTGAATTAGTTTTGCAAACAATTCCTTGCCTGTACCTGATTCACCATAGAGTAAGACAGTAGTATTGGCTTTAGCAATTGTATTTGCAATTTTCAGAGCTTTTTGTAGTTCCTCAGATTCGCCGAGAATATTATCGGGTTGAGTTGTTTTGAGCTGTGCAGACATTGCTTCCACTCGCTTACTCATTTCAAAATGCGAAATAGCGCGGCTGATAATTGTCTTTACTTGTTCAATGTTCAGAGGTTTTACTATGAAGTCAGCCGCTCCCAATTTCATTCCGTGTATAGCCATCTTCATATCGGTTGCCGCAGTCATCATAATAATCGGTGCAGAATAACCCTGTTTCTTAATTAGTTCAAGTGTATCCAGCCCGTTCTGATGACCAATAAACATATCAAGCAGAATAATATCGGGACGGATAATGTGCATCTGGTCTAGTGCTTCGTCCGAATTGTCAAAGACTTCTATTGTTTTATAATCTTTAATCAGATTGTCAATAATTAAATCTGTTGTTTGTTTGTCATCGGTAATTAAAACAATTGTGTAGTCTTGAACTTCCATAATCCCTCAAAAAAAAATAAAAAAAACGGACGGCTATTGTTATGCCGTTCCAATTTAATGAATTTTAATTTATTATTAAAAGAAATTTGTATTTCGCAACATTAATTGTTGAAATCTATTTGTGCGGTTTGCTCGTCTCTTCTTCTTTTTTCTTCTTTTTATCTTCCGGTTTATTCGGCATATCATTCTTTGTGGAGTCCGAACCCAAACCGGGAAGTTTCGGCATATTCAAATTGACGCTATTCATTAGGCTCTTCGGGTCTTTAATCTCTTGGAATTTTTTATCAACGCTATTCTGCAAATCGTTACCGGTTTCCTTTAACGTTTGTATGACATTATTAAATGCTTTACCCGGGTCGCTGATTATATCCAAAGGGTTAAATGCCTCGTTTTTCTTCAATAATTCGGGATTTTTTTCAGCCGGTGTTAATACTTCTCTTTTAGAAATTTTATCTAAATTCACTGCTTTTGCTTTGAAATATTCCTTAGGAATTTCTTCGCCGGGTTTTATTTCTCCCTTTTTGATAGCCGTTAAATAGCTTACACCCGAAACAATATCCTGTGCATATACGGAATTAGGGTATTTTGCAATTAGCATATCATAATAAAATAAAGCACTGTCAATATTTTTTAAATTATTTTCCCATATCCAACCAACGGAGTAGAGAGCTTTCGGACTTAATTTATAATCGGGATATTCCTCTACCAATAAAAGATACTGTCTTAATGACATATCGTATTCCTCATTCATTCGGAGGCTATTAGCAGATTGATATATCTCCGCCGGCTTGTTTATTATAAATCGTTTTGTATAGCCCAAGCGTTTCATTGCATCTTTGCCATATTCGGTTCTTGGATATTTATCTGCAATTACTTGATAGAGTGAATCTGAAAGTCGCACATCTCTGTCTCTCATTGTACGGGCATAAGCATAGATATATCTTGCTGTCATAGTATCGCTTGCAGGTGAATATAAAGAAGCTTTATGATAAAAAATCAGAGTAGAATCGGGATTATTCATTTCCTCGTGTATTCGCCCGATTTCAAATAGCATTTGCGAGAGAACAATTCTTGATGTATCGTCAAGTACTTCGCCCGAATCAAGTTTGCACAACATCGGGTCGCTTACCCTATGTTTTTGGTCCCAAGAGTTCAGAAGAAAATACATTTGGTTTGATGTTTTAGAGAACATAGAACGCTTGTTCTTTGCACGTGAGAAAAATCTGCGTGCTTCGTTATAATTTTTGTCCTTGTAGAAATCTACAGCTTTCTCAAAATATACTGCATTAATAGCGGTATTGTTCATATATGCGGAGTCCGCAAAAGTCTCAGCAGTTTCCAATTCCTGCTTTTGTTCATAAATTCTATATTTGGTCATTTTTGCAAATAGGACATAACTCTGCCACTCTTCATATTTGCCGTCATTTTCTAACATCTTTACAATTCTGTTAGCTTTGAGCGTATCGCCGGTATGGTATAAGGAAATTGCCTGATACAAATAACCCTCGAATGCCGCCTGATAATCCGGACTGTATTTTTGTACTCTTGCAAATGATTTGGACGCCTCTTTAAATCGACCGACACGATAATAGATAGCAGACATATCAACCTGCCACTTAGCTCTTAATTCATCATTCTCCGATTGTGCAATTGCTTGGCGATATGGGCGAAGCGCTCCGTCAATATCGTCTTCGAGCAATGCTAATTCTGCCTGAATTCTAAAAGCCTGAGATAGTATATCCCACCTTTTTTTCTGCCAAGCATAGTCCACTGTTCGCGACAGCATAATTTTCCCAGATGGATAGTTCTGTTGCATCAATAGGCTTTTTGCACTTAGTAATAGTGCATCGGGAACCATATCGCCGTCAGGGAATCTATCTACTAATTCCGAACATTTTATTTGAGCAGGTAACCATAATCTTTGATAAAAATATGACTTTGCCATTAGGAACAGCGTACCCTCAATATACTTACTTTTCGGATGTTTTGCTAATATTTTTGAACCCTTGATGATTACCGAATCCATTTTGATTTTTACGGGTTGCAGTTGTTTCATTGATATTACAAATTCCTGCATAAACGGTGCTACACCGCCTGTATATTGGGTTGCTTTGAATTTCGGTTCGGGGACAAATACTCTGGGTTTTACACGTTTCTTTTCATCTTGGAATTCAAACTCATCTTCACTCTCGTTCATTATCCGCTGAGTGTTGTAGTATGTGTTGAAGTATGTTGTGAAATTGTCAAATTTCTTACAACCCGCCATTGCAAGTAGGAACAGGGCGGTTATGCTTATGAATACTTTTTGAAAGCTAAAACGCATTTATATTTTTTTGCTAAGTAAATAAAAAAAAGTAAATAAAAATTACTATACTTCAACTCCAAATATAATTAAATCATTTAATTAATAAAAATAACGTTCATTATTAATCGGTATTGCACAGGACTGTGTTTTTATTCGCCACTCAGTTCGTTTTTTGTATTCCGTGCCACAAGCATTTCGCTAAGTGCCGTAATAATTGCCAAGATAATAAATAATTGCCAAAGTTCGGTACCTGTCCTTGCACGTGAAAAATTATTGGCAATTGTTTCTGCCGAGATATATTTTATTTCTGTTCTGTTGTCAATATATTTAGCAATATCGTTTTTTATTACCTTTTCGTCTCGTTTCCGAATGATTGACTCTGTTGCCGCATTATTAACGCTTAATAATTGGACTACTTTATTGGACGGTGTGCTAATTATATATACCCCTTGTTGAGTCAAATTATCTAATTCAAGGATTGCCGCAGATGGTAGAACGGCGGCTTCTCTGAATGACTCAAGTCCGCTTGGGTCTGTGATTTTAAAACGAGGAATATTAGCAAATTTCTTTGGTATGACAATCCTTACTTTGTCCCCAACTTTGGCGGAAATACCGGTATATTCCTTTGATGTGAGATAAAATACAGAGCGATAAATCAGTACGGGGAATATACCTGTCAGTGGAAAATTGCTCCAGCTTGCACCTAATCCCGTTGAAACAAAAAATAGTTTTCCCTTACCAAGTCGTATTTCACTCAGGATATTTCCGGCAGATGTAGAGATAATGCTTTGTCCTGATTTGCTAACTATTAGTTTGCTGATTTCCGCTGTCTCCACCTGTTTGTTGCTATTTGTATTTCCTTTGAAAACACCTTTGAATAATGGGTGTTGTTTGTCCGTATAATTAAATTCCAAAGGTGATGAGTCGGAAAATTGTTTAATGTCAATTGCGGAAATACCAAGTAGGTTCAATCCTTCGGTATATGCAATGTAGCTTTTATTTCCTTCGCCGGCAAATAATAGGGTAGAGCCACCGGTTTCTATATAGTCTTTTAGTACTTTGAATTGATTTGCGTCTGTCAGTCCGTCAGTTATGATTAATATATCATACTTACTCAAATTAATAGAACCAAGCTGGGATAATTGGAATACGGCATACGCAATTCTCGAATCGTTGAGTTTGAGAACCGTCTCAACAGGAAAAATATTTTTATTGCCAAATACTGCTACTTGCGGCTTCTCGGGAATATAGAAACCGAAGTATCGCCTGTTGTCATGGTCTAGTGCATCATTTTCAATTTCCACAAAAGCTTTTACTACTCCGAAGTCCTTTGGTTCGCCAAACATATTGATTGTTTTAGTTTGTCCTGCATCAATATCAATCGCCATTTGTGCAGTTCTGTTTTTGTTGTAGAAAAGCGAAACTACCAAGCCGGAAATATTTTTATTGGAATTGTTCTTAATACTTGTTCGGAATTCTACCGGCTCGTCTTGCAGAAAGAGCTGTGTAAGTGATTGCAAAGAATCTACCGAGAGATTGACAATACTACTTTTTGAATTACTCCCTATATTCACTATATATAATGATGTATTTGGATTAAAATAGTTCAGCGAATCCGTGCCGCTATACGAAAATACATTTTGCTGGCAATCGCTAATCAGATAGATTTCCCTATTCAGATTTTTACTTTCTTCGAGCAATGAATACGCTTTACTAACTGCATCAACAAATGCCGCAGGCTTATTTGATATTGTGATTCTTGTCAATTCGTCATTTAATTGAGCAAAATTTCTTGATAGTGATAATGCCTGATTTTCTGTACCGGACATTGGGATTATTACGGCGTCATCGCCGGGTTTTAGGCTGTTCAATATAGAGGCGGCAGCCGACTTCGCTTGCTTCAGGCGATTGCCGAATTCATCGGATACATCAATACTGAATGAATTATCCAACAAAATTACAACGCTGGATTTTGCATAAGTGCCGAGTAGGGGTAATTCACTCTTTATTGTTGGACGTGCAAAAGCAAGAACAATAAAAGCGATAATTAATGTTCGCAGAATTAAGAGAATAATTTGTTTCAATTTAACTTTGCGTATTCTTGTTTTTTGTAGTTCTTTTATAAACTTCAAAGAAGAAAATTCCACACGCTTCAATTTCCGTAAATTCAACAAGTGAAGTAGCAACGGAATTGCGGCGGCAAACATAGCGAATAGTATTGCGGGATTTAGAAAATTCATTATTCACAATTAAATAAAATCATACAAACTAATGACGCTAAGCACTGAAATTTAATTTGAACTATTGTCTAATAATATAAAAAGCAGTAGCATAAACTTCTGCTTTTGTATATTTTTATTATGGTGTATCTATCATTTGCTAATCAATAAAAACATCGGTCTGTCAAAATCTGCGGGTAGAACGAAAATAGAATCGGGATTGGTATTTACTTTTCCAAAGTCTGCAGGTGTTCTGAGAATTGCAAATTCTGAACGGTAATTAGTATGAAAATCTTTTGATGCCATAAAATAAATAAATTTCTCGTCGGGTGAGAATTGCGCTCCCCGTCCTAATCCACGATAGGGACGCTTCAAACTATCGCCCAAAATCAGTAAATAAAGTGGTCCCGAATTAGCATCAAAAAAATGCATACCGCTGCCGCGCCATATCTTAAAAAAGTATGAATTTTTTCTTGAATACTGTCCGACACAAATATTATCTCGATAATTATCAAGTACAAAACCGCTAGTATTGTCGCTATGTGCATTGTATCTTTTCTTTTTCGTATCCGAATTAACAACAACATACTGATTATCTGCGGAAACAAACAGTATATCAGCTTTCACTTGTGTAATACGTGTGTATTTTTTAGAGGCTATGTCATATTTGACAATAAAGAATTTATCTTGGTGATAAGCACCACCGCTCGTCCCATATCCATAAGCAGTTAAACAAACAAATTTATCGTCATTTGATAAGGAAAAAGTCGAATTCATCGAACCGGCTTCAGTATCCGAACCCTTTTCGGGTTGCTCCTTAATAAAAGGAGTTAATGAGCCGGACATTTCAAATTTATCTGTCTTCGGATTATATATAGCCATCTGTCCCAGATGGTAATCGTCATATTGATTTTTTGTTTCATAAATTACTTTAAAGATTATTCTTCCATCAGACATAACCTGTGGTCTTACTGCTTTTGGAACACTCCAATAATATTTTTCATCTTTAGATTTTGGAATTGGGACAAACTTGATGTTTTTTATATCATCTATATCCATATATGCAATTGGAGATTTTCCCTTTGGCGGATTCTCGCAAGAGAAAGCTATTCTACCGTTCTTTATATCAACGAAATTTGTCGACAATTGGCAAGGATAATAATCTGAAACCCATTCAATGCTTTTGGGCGAATGTACTAAAACCAACCCGTACTTGTTTCCGAACTGTCCACCTTTATAATGGCACATTAAAAAAGATATTTCTTTTCCATCTTTACCGGGAGAATTACTCGAATCTGTACAGGAAATCAGGAATAATGAAATAATCCCTACAAATAAAACAATAATTGATAAATTTGAAGATTGTCGTTGCATAGTAACACCTTTTTAATTGTTGTAAAAAAATAAATGTTAAATACATCTATAATACAAAAATAACTAATATGTATATTATAAACAAATTGTAATATGATTTTATGTATAGTTATACCTTCTCGTATCTATTTCCCTCTTACTATTTTATATCTTGTTCTATTTAACAATTTATTAGTATAATTTAAATCAACAGTTGAGAAAAACGGTAAAGGTAAGCCCTGAAATTTAATATAAATATGCTTGTATTGACATATTTTATCTTTTCTTGTACGATTTGTCTCTATTGTAAACGGAAATGATAAATACAATGATTGTTTGTTTCTTCAAATCATATTGGAAAATTATTCTGAAATGCCTATATCTTATTCTGTATTGATTTTTTTTGCTTTTTAATTTCTTTAGGTCGATATTGATATTATTACCAAATATCCTTTTTACGGCTTTATGACATAAGCCATTTACAATATTAAATGATAATTTTCTATTTGAATTTGAAACAAATTTATCCGCCTGTCTGGAATATTGAATTACAATATCTCTTTCTTGCGAGGTCATTGCTCAGAACTTTTGTGTAAAAGTACGGGTAACTTCTAAATCTTCGGATTTCATTGAGCCAAGTATTTCATTAATTTCATTCTCTTCGTAGTCGTTAACATATTCAATACGTGATAGGACATTCGTATCAAGTATTTTATAAATAGCATATAATTTATCAATTGCAATAATCAGATTGGAACGGGAAGTACGGTAAGCTCTAATATTTTCTGTTGATGATAATTTAATAATCAGCTTTTCATATTCGTCAATAAAATTCTTGAATTTTTTCAAATCACTTTGCGAATAATTTTTAATCAGATGATTAATTCTAACATAATAGTCATTTGCCAGATTATTTATCTCATTTGAAATACTATTTAGCAGATTGGTGTTTTCAATTATTTTATCAAGCTTTTTATCAATGTCCTCTTCACTAGTCTGCTTCATACTGTATATTCGCCTGTTTAGTATCTTTTTGTTCTCTTTAATGCTTTTTCTATGCTTTTCAAGAATCTCGCACATATCACTGCTCTCCCGTAAAATTCTTTATATGATTATATCTCTGAATAGTAATAAACAAAAAAAATCAATTATTATTGCTTTGGCTAAACTGTTAATTAAATTAAACAATAGTCCAAAACTGTTAAAAAAACACTTGTGGGTTCTGCAGGATTTGAACCTGTGACCTCTTCCGTGTGAAGGAAGCGCTCTAGACCAACTGAGCTAAGAACCCTGTTTCCCTTACAAAAATAAGAATATTTATCGAATTATCAACAAATGTCTCCTATAAAACACTAATTAGCAATAGCAATACAATATTTATTGATATATGTATTTAATTTAAATATTAAATCTGTGGTTTATCAAATACATATTGATAAAATATTTTGAAATTATTATTATTTTAACTATATTACGATATGAACTTTATTAATAATAATAAAATTATTAACATTTACCATGATTCTGCATAAATGAGGAAAATGTAGGGGGGTATTAAATATATTGTTTGTTTAATTATTATTAGAGTATGCTATGAAAAGATGTTTGAACGTTTCTGTTCTTCTTTTACTTGTATTTTTATTTAGTTGTAACAAGAAGGACGATAAGACTTTAACTGCGGTTATTACGAATGACAATGAAAAGGAAACCGAAGTTATTGATATACAATCAAGTGATGGATTTAGACCTCAGTATGAATTGAAAGAAAATGGACTTTACGTATTTATTGATGGTCCATATCGGAAAAAATTTATTGACAAACATTCCTTTGAATACATTCAAAAGAATTATAAATATTTGCGTTTAGAATCAAAAAATGATAAAATTCAATCGGGAGAGTTGACAACTAAAAGGCAAAAATGTAAAATTCAAAAAAGCAGTGTTTCAAATCTTGGAAAGCCCTCATTATATGAACTTGGTTACGAAAGGCACAAAGAACGTGAGATTAAACCCGAAGATAATCGTTTTGGAAAAGAAGTTAAAAAAACAAATACATGGTATGAGTATGTGGTTAGGGTAGCCGAAGATATCCATTATAATTCTATTGATGCAAGTGAATTTATTCAATTATCAACAAAAGAATTTATTAAAAATGGAATTGTAATTCTTGGGGATAATATTTCAAGAGTTGTAATTAAAAAATTGTCTCCTTTACCAAAATGGGGAAACAAAATATTGGTTTATTACGAGAAGAATAAATATAACTGTGCCGGTGATATTATGAAGCACACTATTTTGGAACCTGAAATTATTGCTGATTTTAAGCGAATTAATTTTAGAGAGAATATCTTTGAATTTATTAAGGAAGAGCCTTTACCTGATAATGCCGATTATTTAAGTGATTTTGAGTATATGAAATTAACAGCAAATATTCAACAATTTATACCTCGTAATCGTCAAGATAGAACAATTCATAAAAAACATACTTTTCATCCCGGTTATTACATCATTGAATATTATGAAAAAAATAGACTTCAGGGAAATTATTGCATTAAACTAGGTGCAAAAGGTAAAAGACCTAATTTATGGGAGCCATTAAACTTTTCAGCACCAAATGCATATTCGAGTAATACTGGAGATTTAAAATATATTGTAAAAGTAAAGGAATTTCAATCATTATTACCGGCGAAAGAGTATATTAAAGAAAAATCCGATTATGGTTTTAATATTTTTAAAGTTAAATCGGGTGGCTATATTGTCGGTATTAAATTCCTAAATAATAAAGATGCTATTGCTCAAAAGGCATCATTATATGATAAAGGAATGAAATCGGTATCAATTATTAATGTGAAATAGATTATTAAATTGAATCGATTTTTCAGTTTTATAATAAAAAAAGACTGCTTAGTGAAAAGCAGTCTTTTTTTTGTGGGCCCTACAGAATTTGAATCTGTGACCTCTTCCGTGTCAGGGAAGCGCTCTAGACCAACTGAGCTAAGAGCCCATAAGCGAATGCAAAATTAAGCATAATTGACAAAAGAACAAAACATATTTTCTCGTTCGGAAAATTAATCTTCGAGCAGTTCTTTTTCTTTTGTCGCAGAGATTTCATCAATATTCTTAATAAACTCATCTGTAATTTTTTGAATTTCATCTTCGCCATATTTTTTATCATCTTCCGTCAATTGTTTGTCTTTCTCGGCTTTCCTGACAGCTTCAATCATATCGCGGCGGACGCTTCTAATCGCAATTTTGCCCTCTTCTGCATATTTCTTGCAGACTTTGACAAACTCCTTGCGTCTGTCTTCGGTCAGCGGAGGTACGGGAATACGAATAATTGTTCCGTCATTCATTGGATTAAATCCCAAATCTGCTGTCTGTATCGCCTTTTCTATCTCCGGCAATATCGAACGGTCATAAGGTTGAACAACTATTGAACGCGGGTCCGGTGCAGATAAATTTGCTACTTGACTGAGCGGGGTCGGCGCTCCGTAGTAGTCCACTTTCACAGTGTCGAGCATTGAGGTAGAAGCCCGTCCTGTACGAACCTTAGTAATTTGCTGTTTTGTAAAATCAAGAGACTTTTGCATATTCTCTTTAGTCTTTTTAAGAATTTCATCTAACATTTGTAGTTCCTGATATTTTATTAATTATTGTCTATTTATCAATTGAAACAAGAGTACCGATTTTTTCACCGAGAACTATTCTTTTCAAATTGTCCTGACGATTAATATTAAAAACGATTATCGGTAGTTTGTTTTCCTTGCAAAGCGTTATTGCAGTATGGTCCATTACTCGTAAGTTCTTTTCAATTACTTCGGAATACGAAACATGGTCGTAAAACTTTGCTTCGCTGTTTTTCTCGGGGTCGCTGTCATAAACGCCGTCCACACGAGTACCTTTCAGCACAATATCTGCTTCAATTTCATTGGCGCGAAGTGCGGCGGCAGTATCAGTCGTGAAATAAGGATTTCCCGTACCGGAACCGAAAAGAACTACACGCCCCTTTTCAAGATGCCTCATAGCTCTACGGCGTATAAACGGTTCTGCTATTTGCTCCATTTTAATTGCTGTTTGCAACCTTGTTTGAATGCCGATATTTTCAAGTGCATTCTGAAAAGCAATACAATTGATGACAGTTGCCAGCATACCCATGTGGTCGCCCGAAACTTTCTGAATGCCATGTGTGGCGGCTTGCACACCTCTGAAAATATTACCACCACCGATGACAATGGCAATCTCGACACCCAATTTATGAACATTAGCTATTTCGCGAGCAAAGGCATTTATCGCATCGGGCTGTATGCCGAACGAGCCGCTACCCATTAATGCTTCACCGCTTAGTTTTAATAGTATCCGTTTATATTTGACTTGCATATTGTTTATATATGAAAATGAAAAAATTCAATCAAGCAAATTAAGTAAAATTTAAGCTTTGTTCAAAATAATTTTAAAACCGTTTTCTTGCCACTACTCCTCAATCCCATTATATTGCAAACGAGTGTTCGCTCACTCCTCGTTCTTTGAAAAGTAATAGCAATATGTAGAAGAAGTGTAGAAAAGTGTAGAAAAGTGTAGAAAAGTGTAGAAAAACACCAAACTGTACAAAACTTATAACCCATAGCAATTACAATTATTTACACCAATTTCCATAATTATTGTATTTTTTCCTGTATCGTAGTAAAAATATCACTAATATGTAGAAAAGTGTAGAAATTTTACAACAAACCGCATCCTTTAGGGTGCGGTTTTTACAACAAAATCGTTCGTCATTCTGAGCCAAAGGCGAAGAATCCATAAGGCAGCGGCGAAGCCAATCCGGAAAACAGCAGCAAAGCATCTATGCCTTTTGCCTTTAATTCCCCTCTCGCAGAGGGGTGCCGCGAAGCGGCGGAGTGTTCGGCTGTTCTGCCTTTCAAGCTGTGTCGGCTGTTTCAAACCGCATCCTTCAGGGTACGGTTTTTACAACAAAATCGTTCGTCATTCTGAGCCAAAGGCGAAGACCGCCGAAGGCAGCAGCGAAGCTAATCTATGCCTTCTTGCCGTTCGCTCCCTCGCGCTTTGTGTAATGATTGGCTGTTATCGTTCACCTTCCTAAAACTAAAAAAAAGAGTTATCTCTTTCGGGATAACTCTTTTCAATAATTATTATGATATTATTTGATAATCTTCGTAGTAATTATATCTTTTCCATTTGTTAAACGAAGCATATAAACACCATTTGGTAAATATGCCGGTTGCCAGATAAATGAAGTAACATTGCCATTGTTTGTTTTTTCAGATGAATAAAGATTATTGCCAAGCATATCGAATATCTCGGCTTTAATTGTATTTGCAAAAGATGACGATACATCAATTCTAACCAAATCATTAAAAGGTTGAGGGGCAATAGAAAGTATTTGTAATGAATGAGGTGTGTTATCTTTTACTCCTGTAATTACTTTCTTAGAAATATATAGACCTTTACCAAAAGTACCTGCAAGTACAATTGCACCGTTGCCTGATTCCCAATCGGCAATGGCTACTACTCTGACGGAAGTTTTTTTAGGTAATCCATCGGAATATTCTTCCCAGCCGTAGCCGTAACTACCACTGAAAAAGACGGAACCGGAATCACAAGCCGCCGCCATATATTTGGGATTTGACGGATGTTGTGCCAAATCAAATACTCGCTTACCTTTGGCGCCTACTAACTTCCAAGTTTTGCCTGTATCGAGACTCATATAAATACCTATGCCGTGACTGTCTCTATTGAAATCAAGAGAATCCACACCGGCAAGAATCACAGATTCATTCCACATTGATGGCATTAGGCATAGGATACGTTTGCCTTCAAGTCCCGAAACATTACCTACCCACGTTTTGCCATTATCACGAGAACGATATACTTGGTGTAATGATTTGCTGCCGGCAATAAAGACTAAGTTCGGATTAAAAGGTGAAGTAACAATATCACGTGCCTCAATCACAAATTGTTCATCTGTTTTGCAGGTTTTAAATGTATCGGTAGTAAATTTATAACCTTTACTTGATTTAACCTCTGCGGCAAATAATTTTGATGAGTTCTTTTTATTTGTTGTAATATTTATAATCTGAGATGAACTAATGTATCTAATATGAGACATATCCCAAGTTTTACCCGCATCTTTTGAAATCACAATGCCTGATTCGTTGAATTTACGAATAGAAGCAAGCATAGTATTTTTGTTATTTGGATAAGAATAAAAAGCGTAAACTGAATAATCCTTTAAAATCTCATCGCCAAAAGATTTTCCTTTATCCTTAGAAATTCTAAAGCCCTGCTGTCCTGCACCATAATTGGGGAATTGAATATCATTCTTTTGGAGGTCTGTAGGGACAATATCAGATGCCACATATACGGTACCGGAATTATCCGGCATATAAATAGCGTTAATGTACGAACTTGTTCCGTCTAATTTTGTCCACGTCTGTGCGTCTACGTAGTTATAAGCCGCAATAAGAATCAAAAAAGTAAACAAATACTTCATAATTTTTCCTATATATATTATTAAAAATTTGTTATCTTGATAATAAGAAAATCAATAATAACATTTTTTTGTCAAAGACACAAAAAAATGATTTAAACAAATACATATTTGTTAAATTATTAACACGTGAAAGTAGTAAATTGTTACAATGCGAGCAAAAGAATTATTAGAAATGATTGCAAAAGGTGAGTCCACTACTCTCGAATTTAAACGCAAAATCAGCTCTCACAAAAAGATTGCAAAAGAGATTGCGGCGTTTGCCAATACTATCGGTGGCTTCTTGCTTATTGGGGTAGATGACAGTTCATATATTATTGGTGTGAGAAGTGAAAAAACTATTATTCAGGAAATTGAGACTGCTTGTGAGTTCTATATTGAACCGCCAATAAATCCTGAAATTGAAATAATGGAATTATATGGCGAAGATGTTGTTGTATGTTATGTTCCCGAGAGCGAACATAAACCGCACTTACTTGTTAATCCTGAACAACCCAAAGAAAAGCCTCTTGTTTACATTAGAGTAGGGGAGAAGTGCCTTCTCGCTTCAAAGGAAATGAAGCGTGTACTTGCCGCTACAAACGCAGATTCAAAGCCGCTCCGTATTATTATTGGCGAAAAGGAAAAAACATTATTCAGATACCTTGATAAGCAAGAAAGGGCAACAGTTAAAGATTTTGCAAGATTGGTCAATATTTCAAATCGCCGCGCAGAACGTCTAATGGTGAGGCTTGTCAAAGCCGGTGTTTTGCAAATACATATTGATTCGGCACATGACTATTTCACATTGGTTGAGAAAGTTTATTGAGAGGTAATTTTTATTATTTATTATGTATTATTGCTTAATTGGAAATAGATAAAAAAAAGGCCACTCGAAAATGAGTAGCCTTTTATCTTGTCGGGGTGAGAGGATTTGAACCTCCGGCCCCTACGTCCCGAACGTAGTGCTCTGCCGGGCTGAGCTACACCCCGATTGACAAGACTACAAAATTATCAAAAAAATACGTAACAGCCAAAATAAATAATCATTTTGGCAAAAAAAACATAAATATTAATGAGACGTCAAAATTATAGTATTTACTATTATGAGTTTATGAAATTGAATAAAAAAGTATTAGTCGGGATTTCCGGTGGTGTGGATTCTGCTGTTGCCGCCGCATTACTTTTGGAGCGTGGCTACGATGTTGTGGGTATAACTATTACTCCCATTAAGATTAGTGATGATTGTTTTGCAGATACGCGCGAATCTGGCTGTTGTAATTATCAGGCAATAATTGATGCAAGAGATGTAGCCGAGCAGTTGGGTATTGAGCATCATCTTGTTGATTTATCGGAAATTTTCAAAGAGAAAATCATTAATAATTTTATTGATGAATATTTGAACGGTAGAACACCTAATCCTTGCGCTCTTTGTAATCCAATAATCAAATGGGGAGAAGTGCTGAAGCATGCAAGTAAATATTCCTGTGATTTCTATGCTACCGGACATTATGCTAAAATTGTTTATAATGAAATCGGTATGCGTTATGCAATTGAAAAAGGCGATGACCCAAAGAAAGACCAATCGTATTTTCTCTGGGGTTTAACTCAGGAACATCTCGCAAAGACAATATTTCCACTTGCTGATATTGATAAAAGTATTACCCGTGATTTAGCCCGTAAATATAATATCCCGGTGCATAATAAAGCCGAATCGCAGGAAATATGTTTTGTTCCGAGCAATGATTATAAGGAATTTCTTGTTGATAATGTACAGGGAATTGATAAAAAGTATGCCGGTGGTGATATTGTGTTTGATGATGAAAAGATTGGTATTCATAAGGGTTTTCCTTTCTATACGGTAGGACAACGTAAGGGGCTGGGTATATCACATAATAAACCACTATATGTAAAAGCAATAATACCGGAAAAAAATACGGTGATTGTTGCCGAGGAAGAAGAACTGCTGACAAGCAATTTAGTTGCTGAAAATGTAAATATGATGAAGTATTCCGATTTCCCTGAGGGTAAGATATTTACAGCAAAAATCAGATACCGTGATGTAGGTGCCGCCTGCAAATGCGAAGTAAATGATAAGGGTGAACTCATTGTAAAGTTTGACGAACCTCGAAAAGCAATAACTCCCGGGCAGTCGGTCGTAATATACGAAGATGCGCAAATAGTGGCAGGTGCAATTATTAGGGAAGCTTTCTGATGGAAGGAAAACATTTGAAAAAAGTAATAAGTGATGAAACAAAAGTTAGTGAGATTATTATCCCCGAAAGAGATAAGGAACTAAATTTGCCACTTTTTCTCGAATCGGTTTCAGCCGGTTTCCCATCTCCCGCAGATGATTATATTGACAGCAAATTAGATTTGAATGAACATCTTATTAAAAACCCGCCTGCTACATTTTTTGTACGCGTAACAGGCGATTCAATGCTAAAAGCCGGTATACATTCAGGCGATATACTTGTTGTTGACCGCAGTATTGAACCGAAGGATAATCATATCGTTATAGCCGTTATTGACGGTGAATTACTTGTTAAAAGAATGAGGAAGAGTAGGAATAAACTATTCCTATTAGCAGAAAATCCGCATTACAAGCCTATTGAAATAACCTCGCAGATGAATTTCGAGGTCTGGGGTGTTGTTACCAATGTCATTCACTCTCTTATTTAAATTTTGCAAATTAGTATATTTTGAACTAATGAAATAATAAATTTTGAATGCCAATAATGATTGGTTAAATTGATATTATGGAGTTAGCAAATTGGAAATAAGTGATATAAATAGTAAATTCAGTGAACTGCTGGAAAGTAAGACTGTACCCGTGATAACCGGTCCCACGGCTTCCGGTAAAACAGGATTATCTTTGCGTCTTGCTGAAATTATACCTCTGGAAATTGTTTCGGCGGATTCGCGGCAGATTTATAAATTTATGAATATATGTACTGCAAAACCAAGTGATGATGAACTGAAATCTGTTAAACATCATTTCATTGATATACTGGCACCTGACGAGGACTACAATGCAGGACGTTTTGGCGATGAGGCAGAGAGAATTGTTGAAGATATTTTTTCAAGAGGGAAATTGCCGGTTGTTGTCGGTGGTTCCGGTCTGTATATTCAATCTCTTTGCGAAGGTTTATTTGCTCAGGACGAGAATATTGCATTGAAAGGGATTCGTTCATTTTTGAATGAGAAACTTGAAAAAAAGGGGCGCGATTACCTATATATGGAATTGGAAAAAATAGATAAAGCTGCTGCCGAAAAATATCAGGATAAGAATCCACGCCGTGTTCTACGTGCATTGGAGTATTATTATACCTATGGAGAATCAATCTTGAATTCTCGCAAACAGAAAAAAACAAAAAGAAATTTTAATTATAAGTATTTTGGTATTAATTTTGAGCGGGAAAAACTTTACGAAAGAATTAACTTGCGTTCGGAATTGATGTGGCGGAACGGATTGCTTGACGAAACAGTGAAAATACTTAAAATGGGTTATTCACCGGAACTCAATAGCTTAAATACTGTTGGTTATAAGGAGACACTGGCATATATTAATAGGAAATGTACGGAAAAAGAAGCAATCGAAGAAATTAAAAAGAATACAAGACGTTATGCAAAACGCCAAATGACCTGGTTTAGAAAAATTTCCGAAATGCACTGGTTTGACGTAAAGGATTACAAAGAGGAAGAAATTCCCGGAATTGAAATTTTGAAAAATATATAATAGTTATGAGAAATAAATTATTAAAAAATGCAATTGTTAGTATTATTATTTTAGGAATATTTTCCTTAAGTCTTCTTTCACAGAATTCTTTTAAGTCCAATATATTTACGTATGAAGATACTTTAAAATCATTGAAATTCCTCTCCGGTCAAATTTCAAGAGTTATTACAGGTGCAGGATTCAAAAATACTAATTATTCCTTAGCAGTTTATTCTTTGGATAATAGTAGGTATTACTTTAAGAAAAGTACAAGAAAGGCACTAACACCTGCATCGTTAACAAAACTTTTTACTTGTTTTTCGGCACTATATACACTTGGTACGAACTTTGAGTATAAAACAAAAATTTATCATACAGGGAATATAATTGACGGAGTTCTTAATGGTGATTTGTACATAGTGGGTGCAGGCGACCCATTGTTTTCTACTGATGATTTACGTTCTATGGTTGCCGAAATTGCTAATAAAGGGATAAAAGAAATTAAAGGAAATATTATTGCGGACGGTTCTTATTTTGATGATATTTATGACAGGCTGGATTATAGCGGCGATAAGGACAGAGTACAACCAGTACAAGCGATTACAGGGCTTTCAATCAATAATAATATTGTTACGGTTACAATACACGGCAATCCACAGGGCAAATTCCGTAGAGCATTGATTACAACCGACCCGCCGTCCCCTGCTTTTATTATTATTAACAAATCAAAAGTAAAAGGAAGACCTAAGCATAGAAAAAAGAAAAAAGCATATTTGAATGAAACAATAGAGAAGGCATATTACGGTGGTCCGGTTGAATACCAATCAACAACGAGACGGCGAAAATCTTACATCAAGCATAGAAAAAATGCAAAGGGACAGCAGGTGTTTACTGCTTCAGGTACAATAAATGCTGATTTATCTTACTCTTACAGATATTACATAGACAAACCAGAAGAAGTTGTAGCCGGTGCATTGCTTAGATTGCTAAATGGAAGTGGTATAAAAGTAAGCGGTACTTTCAATGTAGGAAAGATTTCTGAAGTGAAGACAGAGGTATATCAGTTAGCGGAAAATAAAAGATATTTAGTTGATGTAATAACACCTACGTTAAAAAATAGTGATAATTATTTGGCTGAGAATATATTTAAATTAATTGGTGCAAATAGCGGGAAAATGGTTGAAAATGCAAAGGAAAGCCGACAAATAATTATTAGTCTTATTGATTCTATGGAGATTGATTTTTCCAAATGCGTTCTTTATGATGGCTCAGGGCTGTCCCGTAGGAATAAATTAACTGCTAATGCAAGTATTAACTTACTTATAAAGACATATAATTCGGAAATAATGAAACCAATACTTGACTCTTCTTTGTCCATTGCCGGTAGGGACGGAACGTTAAGAAAAAGAATGCGTTATTCACTTGCCGCCGATAACTTAAAGGCAAAAACCGGTACACATAAAAATGTAAGCGGTCTGTGTGGTTTTGTAAGAACTTTGGACGGTGAAAATCTTGCTTTTTGTTTTATATTCAATGGACCTAGTGTAGGTCTTTACAAACAAATTGAAAACCAATTGGGGATTATTCTAGCCCAGTTCTTTTATTTTAATAAGGAAGGTTAGTCAAATAATTTGGTTCCGTATGAAATACTCATACCAAACGAAAATTTATTTGCAATTTGTTTTCCGAAATAGAATTGGTAAAATGGATAATTAAAGAACGAACCTATAATAAATCTACCTGTATTAATTCGCAAAATGGGGCTTATGGATAAAGCAATAAATCCTGAGCCGCATATTTTTTTACCCTTGTTATAATCTTTTCCTCTGAAATCACCGCGTAATTCAGTCCCTATATTTATAGTTTCGCCTGCGTTATATAGTAGAATTATTGATGAAACTGTTGATATACCATATCTATATCTCCATTTATTCTCGAAGTTGTAGTCGGTACGATTGCCGGCAATTAGTCCTAAATTCCAATCCGGAAAATATTTTTTTACAAGTATATTTGCCAATATGGCATAAGCGCCGGTAGAGGGTTGAATATTTTGAGGAATAGTAGCTTCCTCGTGAGCAAATGGAACTTTAATACCGCCACCACCGCTTATTTCAAAATTGTTTGCAATATCTTTCCATAATATATATCGTCCGAGAATTGATAAATCGCTTATACCGGACGCATTAAATGATTGGTTTTTCAGATTTTCCGTTTGTCGTTTGTTAATAAAGTATCCGAGTTCTATGTCAAATATCCAACGAAAATTATATTTGTAGCTAAGTCGTAAGTCTAAGAAATGTGCGGCTATGCTTTTTATTGCTCCTCTGCCGATATTGACATCTCTTAAAAAATAAGAATCGGCATAGGTGTATTTATATAGTAAATTAATATAAAAATTATTATATCTTAGCGAATCATTATGATAAATCTCATTAAGATTGGAAAGAGCGATTTCCGCACTATTACCCGTACAGTCGCACTGTGCATTCAGAAAGCGATAGGGAGTGTAGCAAAACAATAATATGATAAAGATAAATTTCATATTTTAAAAATATTTTATTCTCAATTCAAATATAAATAAATATACTCAAAAATAATTTTAAAAAGTATTTTTTGTAAATAATCTGTAAGAAAGTCGAATACTAAAAGAAAAAGGACTACCGATAAACAGTAGTCCTTTTGATAGTTAGAATAAATCACTATAAAGCGTTGGAACCACCGACAATGTCCAGCATTTCGGTAGTGATTGCCGCTTGACGTTCTTTGTTGAATACCATTTCGAGATATTCCGAAAGTTCCTTTGCATTCTTGGTTGCATTTTCCATAGCCATTCTTCTTGCGGCATTCTCTGCGGCATTAGATTCTAATACGGTTCTCCAAAACTGAATATCAAGATGACGCGGAAGTAAATCATCAAGTATTTCTTTTTGTGTTGGTTCAAAAATATAATCAAGATTGAATTTTGTATTATTTTCCTCTTCATTTGTAGGAGCAATAGGTAGCAATGTAACAATAGAAGGAATCTGAACAAGTAAATTTTTGAACATATTGTAGCTAACAACCACTTTGTCGTATTGTCCGTTTACAAAGCCGTCAGAAACAGTATCAACAACGTCTTTTGCATTTGCAAAGTTAAGTTCTGTTAACAAATTCGGGTATTTGTTTGTAGAACTAATATCGGGATTTTTAAAAGAGGAACAAGCACGCTTACCGATAGGGAAGAGATGAATGTTCGCATTCGGATATTCTTTTTTAATTTCATCATTTATATATTGGTTTGTGTGGCGGAAAATATTCGTATTGAAACTACCGCAAAGTCCGCGATTGCCGGCGATGAGAATGACAGCAATATTCCTAACCTCTTTTCTGTTCTCAAGGAGAGGATGATAATATGTATCGCCAATTTCCGAGACGAGATTTGTGAGAATATCGCCAAGTTTTGCGGCAAAAGGACGAGCGGATATAATAGCGTCCTGAGCTCTTTTCAATTTTGCCGTTGATACCATTTTCATAGCTTGCGTAATTTTTGCAGTACTGTTTACCGCCGTGATTCTACGTCTTATGTCTCTTAATGTTGCCATTTAAAGTATTTCCTGATTTAATAACTATATGTTCTTAAAACTCTTATTCAAGTAATTTTTTATATAATCTTCTACTGCATCTTCAAGCTCGGTGAACTCAATTGCGTATTGAGAATTAGTGAGTTTATTGATGTCAGCTTCTGTAAAGTTCTGATATTTCCCTTCGAGAATTTTCGGCATATCGATAAATTCGATATTTGTTTCTCTGCCAATTGCATTGAAGACTGCATTCACAAGGTCATTCCAAGTGCGTGCTTTCCCTGTTCCAAGGTTATATATACCGGCTTCGGTTTTGTTAGCAAGCATTTTCCACAGAACATTAGTGGCGTCCTTCACATAGACAAAATCACGCTTCTGTTCGCCATCATTGTAGTCGGGACTATTTGATTTGAATAGCTTGACCTTGCCTGTGTTTTTTATCTGATTGAACGATTTGAATATCATTGATGACATATCATCTTTGTGATATTCATTGGGACCAAACACATTGAAAAATTTAACACCGATAAACTCTGTGTCAAGTTCATTATCGACAACCCATCTATCAAATAAATGTTTGGACAATCCATAAGGATTGAGAGGTTGCAAATCGTCAATGGAATAATCGGAATAACCTTTTGAGCCATCTCCATAAGTAGCCGCCGAACTTGCATAAATAAATTTTATACTATGCTCTGCGGCATAAGTAGCTAACTTGATACTATAATTCAAATTATTACTCATAATATAATCAACATCGGATTCAGTCGTTGAAGAGCAAGCACCGAGGTGAATAATAGCATCAATATTCCTAGCTATTTTTTTCTCATCGAATAGAACATCAAAGAACTCGTTTTTATGATAATATCCGGCAAATCGTTTACCGACAATATTTTTCCACTTGTCCCCATTTCCCAATCTATCTACAACAATGATATCGTAAATACCATTACTGTTCAATGTTTTCAGGAAACAAGAGCCGATAAAGCCTGCACCGCCGGTTAATATTATCATTTATTCTATATTATTTGAACTTTTAAATATTCCGACAAAATTATCGGCGGCTTTTTTCAAGGCACTGACAACTTCATCAACTAATTCTTTCTTCTCCGAAATCAATTCCAATAATGCATTTTCATTATTCTCAAGATATTCAAAGAAATCCGTTTCAAATTTATCAAGCACTTCAACCGGTAATTCATCAAGATAACCGTTAGTTGCAGTCCAAATTAAAGCAATTTGCTTATTAACCTGAATTGGAACAAACTGTCTTTGCTTTAGAATTTCGGTCAATATAGCACCACGTCTTAATTGCTGTTGAGTGGCTTTATCCAAGTCGGAGCCGAATTTAGCAAATGCCTCTAATTCGCGATATTGAGCAAGTTCGAGTTTCAATGGACCTGCTACTTTCTTCATAGCTTTAATCTGTGCATTACCACCAACACGTGAAACAGAAATACCTACATTCATAGCCGGTCTTACACCTGCATTGAATAAGTTGGGTTCAAGATATATCTGACCGTCAGTAATTGAAATTACATTGGTAGGAATATATGCCGCAACGTCTCCTGCCTGTGTCTCAATGACAGGTAGAGCCGTAAGTGTACCACCGCCATTTTCATCAGAAAATTTAGCGGCTCTTTCAAGCAATCTTGAATGTAAATAGAAAACATCACCGGGATATGCCTCGCGTCCGGGAGGACGGCGGAGCAATAAGGATACCTGACGGTAAGCCGCCGCTTGTTTTGATAAATCATCATAAATAACAAGTGCATCCTTTCCGTTATCCCTGAAAAATTCGCCCATTGAGCAACCTGCATAAGGTGCAATATACTGCATAGGTGCAGGGTCCGAAGCATTTGCGGCAACGATAATCGTATAATCTAATGCTCCGTATTCTTTAAGATAAGAAACCACGTTAGCAACAGTCGAGCCTTTTTGCCCGATAGCTACATAAATACAATAAACAGGCTTTACGCCGCTCTTTTTGGCTTCTTCTGTATGTGTATATTTTTGATTAATAATAGCATCTAATGCAATAGCTGTTTTCCCTGTTTGGCGGTCGCCAATTATTAATTCTCTCTGCCCGCGTCCAATAGGAATCAAAGCATCAATTACTTTCAGACCGGTTTGCAACGGTTCTTTCACAGGTTGGCGTGCTATAACGCCCGGTGCTTTTCTTTCAATCGGATAATAAGTATCAATATTTAGGGGACCCTTAGCATCAATAGGTTGTCCCAAAGCATTGACAACTCTACCCAAAAGTCCATTACCAATGGGAACAGAGGCAACCTTACCTGTTCGGCGAACAGTATCACCTTCTTTAACTAAACTGTCATCGCCAAAAAGCATCACACCGACATTGTCTTCTTCGAGGTTTAGCACCATTCCCATCACATTGTTTGGGAATTCGACAAGTTCAGATGCCATAACTTTTGTCAAACCGTAAATACGAGCCACACCGTCACCAACTTGTAGCACTGTACCTACTTCATAAATATCCGCTTCGCTTTCAAATCCTGAGAGCTGGCGTCTTAATATTGCGGAAATTTCTTCCGGTCTTACATCTACCATTATAAATCCTCTTAACTCTTTATATTTTTAATAATATTCTTCTCAATTTTGTGCTAAAGTATTGTATAAATTCTTCAGCTGGCTTTTTAGGGTTGCATCATAAACCCAATCGTGAATTTTAACAAGTAACCCACCGTCTATATCTTTGCTTACAATAAACTTTGATAAAATTGTTTGCCCTGTGTTCTCTGCAATCTTCTTGACGATGTTATTCTTCGCTTCTTCGTCCAGCTCAACGGCAGTAGTAATATCAACTTTAATTTTATTGTTGAGTTTATTGTACAACTCTTCGTATTGGACAATAATATCCAGTGTATAGTTGGCTCTGCCTTTTTCGATTAGGAAATTTAAGAAATTTAGAGTAACCGAATTGATTTTATTTTCAAACAATTCTTTGAATATCTTAACTTTGTCCCTATCGTGAACAACAGGACTTTTTACCATAGTTGTTAGTTCGTGCGAAGAATTACAAATATTCCGAACATACAAAAAATCATTGTAAAGCAAATCGGTGATTTTCTCAGATTCAGCCGTTTCGATTATGGCTTTTGCATATCTGTATGATACTCTTTGTTCTGTCATAATAATTTATTAATTCTTTGGTAATTTTTCAATATAAGATTCTATTAGCTTGTAATGCTTGTCTTTGTCCAAAGTCTCGTCTAAGAGTTTCTCTGTTGCACCTACAACAAGAGTAGCAACTTCTTTTCTCAGTTCATGAATTGCGGCATCTTTGCTTCTCTCAATTTCTTTTACGGCATCTTCAACTTTTTGTTTTTTCACTTTATCGGCATCTTCACCGGCTTTTCTGAGCATTTCTTCAGCCTGAACTCGTCCCTTCTGAATGATTTCACTCATTTCCGATTGGGCATTTCTGAGTTTTTCCTGACTTTCTTTGAGAAGTGCTTGTGCCTCTGAGTTTGCTTTCTCTGCATGTTCAATTGCATCTTTGATACTGTTTTCGCGAGAGTTTAAACCATTAACAATAGGTTTTACACCGAATTTAATAACTATAAACAGAACGATAAAGAAGTTGAACAAAGTCCAAATCATCAACCCCGGTGAAATATTTAATAAGTTTTCCATTTAAAACAACCTAATTTATTTAATAAATTTCTTTTTCAATATTTTGAATGTATTCAAGAAAGTTCCTTTCAAACACCCTTGAAAGCACTCAATTAAAGTGAGAGGGTACTTCGGAAAGTACCCTCTCCGAGTTTGCACTATTTAACTGCTAATAAAATACAGATAACACAAGAAAACAATGCCACGCCCTCAATAAGAGCGGCGGCAATAATCATCGTTGTTCTTGAATCACCCGAAGCTTCGGGCTGGCGTGCGCCGGCTTCAAGAGCGGCTGACGCCAATCTTCCGATACCGATGCCTGCACCGATAACCGAAATACCGGCTCCGAGACCTGCTCCTAAGTGTGCTAAACTATTATCCATTATAACCTCCTATAAATAAAAAAAGAAAAACATTTATTTTAAATTCATATTCTCAAATTAATGTTCCGTATGGTCATGACTCATACCTAATCCTGTAAATACTGCTGTGAGTATTACAAATATATAAGCCTGCAGGAAAGCAACCAATATTTCTATGAAATACATAAATATTGAAAATCCTACCGATACGGGTGATACTACAAATGATTTAAAGTAAAAAATTAATCCGACCAGTGAGAGTAACACAACGTGGCCGGCTGTCATATTTGCAAATAGACGAACTGTCAATGCAAAAGGTTTTGTAAACATTGACAATATCTCAATAGGTATCATTATAGGTGCCAAGGCAATTGGCGCTCCGCCGAGTAAATGCTTCAAATATGCCTTAATGCCAACATCTCTAATTTGTGTAACGTTAATTATAAAAAAGGCGCATATAGCCAAAGCCGCAGTTACAGCAAGTGAACCGGTTGCTGTATGCCCTCCCGGTACTAAACCTATCAAATTCATAAATAATATGAAGAAAAACAGTACAACAAAGAATGGCAACAATCTGTTTACGACATCTTTATTGTTAATATTAGGCCCGACAATATCGTCTCGTACAAATACCACGCCGGCTTCAATCATATTTTGCAAACCTTTGGGTGCGGCTTTTGAATTCTTTTTGTATTTCTTTGCCGATTTTAAAAATACAAGAATTACAAAAAACATAGCAAGCCATTCAAATACTACAAGTGATGTAATAGACATATCAAGTGTAGGTGATTCGTGATTTGAACTTTTAACAATCTGGTGTGTGTGATGGTCTAATGTATAAACTCCATCATTTTCCATAGATTCGACAGAGCTATAAGTTAATAGACCTGTATCTTTGTCGTAAACAATAACAGGCAAGTTGCAAATATGCACATTATAGAAAGTCATTTCTCTATGTTCGCCCAAAGTACCAAGCAATGTTGGGAATACCTCGCTCGGAGGTATATTGCCGTCGCTATGAGCCGTGTGTGCGGTCGTCTGCGCTGTTCCGTGTTCCTGATGTTCTGTGTTATTTTCTGCTATTAAGTATTCGTTAATACTTCCTGACATAAAATTCCTATTATTAATTATTTTTGTTCCGCAAATTTAAGAAATTTAAGCGATTATTCAGATAAAAAATTTCTATTACTATTAAAATAAAGGTAGAAATCATAAAACTAAGTCCAAAACCTAAGTGGTTAATCCTTATATATTTAAGAGATACGAAAACAACAACTGATACTACAAAATATCTAATTATCATTGAGCCGAAGATAATATTGCTAAAAGACTCATCATTTTTCTTCAAAGCAATGCGTGCGCTTATATATCCTGCGGTGGCATTTATTATACTTAATAATGTTCCCAATATGATAGAAAGCGTCATTTTTTTTTCTTCTTCCTAACTTTGTTAGAACTCAATGCGACTTTCAGAAAATTATACATTCCTGCTATTACTCCGAAGAGTGAACAGGAAATAATGAACCAAGGGCTTGTGTCGTATTTATTATCCAACCATTTACCGAGAAACACCATTAGAACAATAGTTACAGCTAATTGCATTCCTAAATTTAAGTATGGACCAAGTTCGTATAAAACTTTTGATTTCTTTCTTAACAAAATTATTTCCCCTTGAATTCAGGTTTGCGTTTTTCGAGAAATGCCGATGTACCTTCTTTGAAGTCATCAGTTGCACAGGTCTGACCGAATAATTTTGATTCATAAGCCAAACCCTCGGCAAGTGAAAGTTCTTCGGAACGCAGGATACAATCAATTGCGTTGGATACAGCAATACTACCTTTACTCAGAACAAGTCGTACAAATTCTTCGGTTTTTGGAATAAGTTCTTCCTGAGTAAATACATCATTGACTAATCCGAGCATCTTTGCTTCGTCCGCACCAATCATATTGCCGGAAATAATTAATTCAATTGTTTTTGCTCTACCGATTAATCGTGGCATACGTTGGGTGCCACCATAGCCCGGAATGATTCCGAGATTTACTTCCGGCTGACCGAATTTCGCATTGGGCGAAGCAAAGCGTAAATGGCAGGACATCGCAAGTTCGCAACCACCGCCCAGAGCAAATCCGTTTACAGCCGCAATTACCGGAATACGAAGCTGTTCGAGACGTGCCATAACTTTTGAGCCGAGTTCCGAAAACATTTTACCTGTTGCATCTGTATCGCTTGCATTTAGTTCTTTAATATCAGCACCTGCGGCAAATGCTTTCTCGCCCGTACCTGTTAATATGACTGCCTTAATCTCTATGTCTGTCTCAATAGCAGTTATTGCATCGTAAATATCAAAGAATACTTGCGAATTTAAAGCATTCAGTTTGTCGGGACGATTGATTGTAAGAATAACGTAGTTTTCTTTTTTCTCGAATTGTATTGTTTCATAAGCCATATTTATACCTTTTATTATTTATGAATAAAAATTGTTTTCAAAATTACTAAGAATTAATTCTTAGATTTAAGTTTTCTTTTTAAGTTTGCAATATAGTTATTTATTTATTAATAGGATAGAAAAAATTAAATTCTTTTGGTTAATAGTGTCTATTTTTTTGATTTTTGCTTTTGCAAGCATTAGGGTTGAGTCTGCAAATTCTTCCGGTTTGCATTGTGGGGAATCGTTTGGAGAGGCAAATCTAAGAAGTGAAACACAAGGAACAACCCGCAAACGTAAACACAGACGCAGACGCCGCAGTAGATATATTCCTCCAAAAAAAGTAAAATACTCAACTGCTTTTGAAATACTTAGTGATACGATATTAGCCACAGGTGTTCAGTATAAAAAGATTGCATGGGGTGGCAAATACAAACATAATTTTCATTTGATTGAAATTGACTTGGACACTTCGAAAGTATATTTAAAAACACTCAAAGCTGGAAACACAAATACATCAATTGATAAACTTCAGAATATTGTTCATAATTTCGATAGTCTATATATTGATTCCGTACTCGTTGCAGTAAATGCTAATTTTTGGCGTGCTTATACAAATTATCCGATTGGACCAACAATTGTTGATGGTGAACTTGTTGAAATGAAAACTCACAAAAATTGGACATCGGGCTTATTCGATGCACATTCTCATTTATACATAGACAATTTTTTTATAAGCGGAACAATGCAAGGTTCGAATAATAGCAAATTTAAAATTAGCAATGTAAATAGAAGAAGAGATACAAACGGGGTTGTATTATATAATCAATTTGCCGGCGAAGTAGTCCCGTATATATCCGCATCTTCAATAGCAAAAGATGTGAAAGATGCAATAGTTCAGGCATTATCGGAAGTTGAGTTTATGGATTCAACTGATTTCGAACTTGATTCCGTTTCCTTAATTAATGAAGTAATAGCAAAAAAACAAATGTCAAGTACAGAGTTCCATAATTATAAATCGGCTTGTCATTACATAACAGGACCAGCTGTTAATAAGGAAACGCAAGCAATAGTAATGAATCTTAGTCTTGGATTGGTGAATATGCCTCTTAACGGTTTTATTATTTCCTATGGCAAAAATATTAATATTGATAAAATGCCAAAACCCGGTGATACGATAAGCGTTAAATTTGCCACAAATGTATATGATAGTGTTGTTTTTTATAATAGTGTTTCAGGGGCGCCGCGACTGGTGCGAAACGGAAAAGCAAAGCATGAAGCGAGAAGGGAAGGGCTTCGCTCACGCCGATTTATTAATATGCAATTACCGCGTACGGCAATCGGAACAAGTAAAGATAAAAGTAAGATATTTATTATTGCAGTGGAATATTCTTCACGGAGTAAGCATAGGGTTGGAGCATCTCTTGCAAATTTAACTAAGATAATGAAAAGAGTCGGTGCTTATGATGCAATGAATCTCGACGGTGGAGGTTCTACAATAATGGTGATTGACGGAAAAAATATCCTGCTTCCCGAAAAGCCTGACGCTTCACGCAGAATATCTGTAGGGTTAGGCGTAATTCTGGATAAATAGAATTAGTTTGCAGTTAATCGTATATTAGATATTTTTGGCGGAGTTTTTTATATTCTTCTAATCCCTTTGTAGCAATCTGTATTACATTGCTTTCGGTATTATTATTAAAAAGGGCATTGAATAATTTTTTAGTGCCTGTTACTTTGGCAAACATTTTTTTTCTTGATACACGAACTTTTAAAGGATTAAATAATTCCGGCTGTAATCTTTTTACAGCAAGAAATAAGCGTATGCCTGATGTATATGGAGCAAAAGACAAACTGTATTCAAACTTCAATCTGATTCCTGTTGTCGATTTTCTAAATACAGGTTCAAGAACAATGCCCGGAAAGTTAATTGAATCTATTATGGGTTGAATATTATCGAATTTGATTCTACCGAAATATTGAAAAGGAAGTTTGACGCCGAGACTAATAGGAAAGAGTCCTAATTCTCCGAAGATACCCATCATAGCGCAACCGCGTACAGATTGAGGTGTAGGAATATTTGGCGATGTAGGTGTCCAATGAATTCCCGTGTCCTCCCAGACCATATTCCTATGCCAGTTTTCCATTGCAATAATAGAGAGGTTGCATTTGCGTGGCTTGCCAAAGATGTCATTGGGTAGCCAACCTTCTTCATTAATCATTTGAGCAAGTTCTCCGATTGTGCAACCGTGAATATAGGAAACGGGAATAATGCTAACAAATGATTGCATTCCGGGGTCAGGGACATTGCCGTCCACAATCAAGCCGCTCATTGGATTAGGGCGGTCGAGAACAATAACCGGAATTCCCCACTCTGCACAAGCATCAAGCATATTGTACATACTGCTGATATATGTGTAGGAACGAATACCTATATCCTGCAAGTCGATTATTACCATATCAACATTATCGAGTTGGTGCTTTTGTGGGCGGCGGTTTCTGCCATAAAGTGAATACACAGGTAAGCCGAAAAGAGAATCGTCTTTTACTTTCCGACCTGCCCGCACCCAGGTTTTAAAACCATGTTCGGGTGCAAATATTGAGACTACTCTACATTTTTGTGATTTGACAAAAAGTTCTGCACTAAGTTTCTTGTTTGATGCTCTGCCGGCATTATTGGATAGTATCGCAAGCCGCTTGCCTCTGAATATTTCAAAGTCATTATCCACTACAAGGTCTATGCCGAGTTTTACTGTCTGTTGCTGTTCAGCCGCATTTGCCGCAAAAACATAAAGAAGTAATAGAAAAATATATCTATACATATTCAAAAAAATGCAAATGATTACCTTACAAAGATAATGAAACTACTTCAATTTACTAAGTAATTCCTTTGCCGCTTTGTGGGAACCTTTGTAATCGTCCCAATTAAGAACACGTTTTGCATATTTCCGAGCAGACTTGTATTTGTGTTGAAGATAATATATATCTGCAATTTTCAGATTGGCAAGTATCATAAACCCACTCGGTTTTTTATCAAGTTTTATTGATGCTTCATTGCACTTTTTCAAATATTTGAGAGCAATAGGAAATTTTCTTTTTGATTTGAGTGCATAACCAATGTAATAAAGGGCTTCGCGTGCAGTTTTAACATCATAGCCGGGTTGTTTGTCAATATATCTGATTAGTACCTCTCGCCAAAGTTTCTCAAATTCATCTAGATGCCATTGTGTAACGAGTGCGCGTCCGTAATATCTATGTAACATAGGGTTATTGGGATAGCGTTTGTGCAATTCTTCTGCAATTGGTAGTGCTGATTTATAATCTTTATTAAAATCATAATAGACTTGTAGTAATACAATCTTTGCTTCGACTGCTGAGTAGCGTGCATATTTTGCGGCGGCTTTTAGTTGTAGAAGTCCGAGTTCCTTATCTCCGGGAGGTGCAAATGCAATTAACGGGGCAATTGCAGGATATTCATCTGGTAGTACAGCGGCGAAATAATTATAAATACCCGTACCAAGCATAATATCGTGATTGCTCGGAGCAATTCTATAACACTTTTTAAGTATCTTGAATGCACTGTATCCATCAGTTGCGGCGTTGAACCAACTCTTGCGTATGACGTAATATCTGGCTCGATATCCCAATGCACCGCCTTTGAAAAACAGTGCGGCAATATTACCGCGATTCTCTTCAAGCATTTGTTCGCACTTCTCAATCACACCGTTTATTTTTTTCATAAACTGCTTGTCGTAGCTCCGCGTATTACGAAATGTAGCTATCTTCCACCAATCAACCATAGCATCAAGGAAATAACCGGCAGGATTATCGGGATATAATTTTATTACTTTATCAAATGTTTCGCGTGCGTTATCGAACTGGCAATTATACACGTAGTCGGCACCTTTTAATATCAAACTGTCTGCATCTGTTTTCAATATTGTCCACTGGGATAGTAGGGAGTTTGTAGCAACAGTAAAAGTTATTAATATTAGCAACAAAAATATTTTTTTCATATATTGATTCCGTATTTAAGATATTCACGTTTCATTAATAAGGACGAAATAAAAGGCGATTTTTTTAAATATTTATTGAGTAATATTATATTGAATAATAAAATAATTGAAAGAAGGGGCGTTGCTTCTAATCCGAAATATCCGCCGCTAAGCCAGTATGGGAGTTCCATTGATGGGAAAATAAATATTCCATAAGGATAGTGGATTCCGCTGACATTCCAGCCCAATAGTGCTACTTGAAAAATATTCCAAAAAAAATGTACAATTGTTACAAGCAGAATTGAACGTGTTTGTATAAAAACAATAGAGAAAAGAATTCCGGCAAAAAACAGATTGACAAATGCTATAAAACAAATCTCGGGATTGAATAAATGAAAAAGAGCAAATATCAGCGATATAACAATTGTCGGGAAAACCTCGCCGAAGCGTTCTAACATTGATTGAAAAATGATTCCTCGGAACAGCAATTCCTCATAAAATGCCATAATGAATATTTGAATACTCATAATAATCACAGCCCATATTTCAAACTTAGGATTGAGTTTAGGGAGTGAACCTGATAGAACTAATACAAGGGAAATAATAATAAACGATGTGAATGATATTATTATAATCGTTGAAAAATTGCCGAGTATAGTCCGGTCATAGAAGAAGCCGATATAATACCATTTTGAATTGGGACGAAATTGCTCAATAAGAAATGATGATATTAGAGTGGCAAAAAGTATAATTATAGATACAGCAATAGGAGATGGAATCCAAAACATAGATATTAGAAAAAAAAGCGATTTCTCTATGATAAGGAAGATGGATAAAAATAAAAGCGATTTCTTCCACCAAGAATCGGTGAGAGAAACCGCGATGTTATTGAATGTCGGCATCTCCGAGTATTAATTTAATTTTCCAATATACGCCTGAATATGCTCCTGCATTAGTTTCAGGACTTCCTCGTGTTCTGTACCTGAAATCATATAATTAAGTTGAGGGCAGTAGGAGGCGTAGTCATTATCGCCTCTTCTTCTGATTAATATTTCATAATCATCAAAATTTTTACTTTCGAGTTTTTTTACTTCCATTATTGCACCGTTAAGTTCGTTATAAAAAATTACAGACGTATGTTCTCAAAAATATTAAAACATTTTTGATTAGTTGGAAGTTTTTTTGCAATTTTCTTATGAGAATATGAAAGAAAATCACAATTGAATAGAATAAAGACAAATATTATCAAAGCAAATGCTATTCCGCGGAAAATAGTTCTACGGAAATTGAGTTCTACTTTTTTTAGAAAGAAAAAGAAACATATTAATATATCTGATGAATTTACATTTAGTTCAATCGGAAAAGACAATTCGTGCAAACCGAATTACAAGCCGTTTGTATGTTTACTTCCGGCACCGGAGGAAATTGAGAATTCTATTGATGAATTGGCAAAGTATTGTATGCCTTTATTATCGCATAAATTTGCTCTTCTTGGCAGTAGTGAAGTAGATAATAATCTGCAAATAGATAGAAATGAGTTTGTAAAGAAAAATATTAATCCGGCTAATCAAGAAAGGGCATCTGAATTATTGGGACTATTGCCCGATGATTATAATCTGCTCAATTGGCAATGCGATTTCAAATCAGGCTATTCTTGGGATTCATCAATAAAATCGGAATATTTGAAGTATCAAAATTTGCACGGTAGTGATGTTAAAATTCCTTGGGAATTGGGGAGACTTCAGCATTTTATACCTCTTGCATATTTGGCAACTGCAGGTAAAGAAGAATTTGAAATTGAGTTAAAGAGCCAGATAATAGATTTCATTGCCTGCAATCCACCAAGTTACGGGATACAATGGAAATCTACAATGGATGTTGCTATACGTGCTATTAGTCTGATTTTTTCTGTTTCCGTATTGAGTAAATATACTTCTACAATTGATGAAGATATTGATAATCTTATCTTTTCTTATATTCGCTTGCATTCGGAGTATATATTCGATAATTTGGAATGGAATGAAGGATTGAGAGCAAATCACTATATTTTCAATATAGTTGGTTTACTGGCTTGTGAAATATATTTATCGGACAATTTTCAAGATAGTGAAAGATTCGATTTTGCATTAAGTCAATTAAGACAAGAAATTCTATATCAATTTAATGAAGACGGCGGAAATTTTGAAGCATCAATTCCTTATCACTTCTTTACAGCACAAGCGATATTTCTTTCTAATAGTCTTTTAAATCTCTGTAATGTCGAATTGTTGAACTCGGACGAGTTGAAAAAATGGTTTGAAAGTATAATAAGATTCACTCTTGCAAATGCTGATGACAACGGAAGAATATCGCAAATAGGTGATAATGATAGCGGATATTTATTAAAGATTCAACCGGCTGATATTCTTAATACAAGCGAACTATCTGTTAAATATATTTTACGATATATTAAAAAAACTATAAGTAAGGAAATGTACGATTTCCCTAATAGTGGTATATATATTAGGAAAAATAAAGATATGTTCTTTACATTTCGTTGCGGAAATGTCGGGCAGAGAGGCAAGGGGGGACACGCACATAACGATGCTTTATCATTTACATTTAGATTAAATGGACTAGATTTCTTTGTTGACCCGGGAACATATTGCTATTTACCTGAACCTGCTATCCGTAATAAATATCGTAGTACGGAATATCATAATACTATCTCCATTAAGGATAAGGAACAAAATCTAATCCTGACAAATTCAAATGACGATTTATTCTGGTTAATTGAAAAGGCAAAAGCACGTATAATAGAAGCTTCCGCAACAAAACTATATGGAATTCATTATGGATTTGGGAATAAAGCGGAGAGAATAATAAGTCTTAACGAACGACAAATTCATTGTATTGATAGACTTATATGTACAGGTGTTTGTACTTTATCAGATGACAAACAAATAAACTTCCATTTGCACCCGAAAGTAAAAGTAATATCTGAGCAAGATAGAATTATTCTAATAAATGCCGATACTCAATTAAACTTAATCACAGGAAAGAATAAATATCTGATTAGTAATTACTATTATTCTTCGGCTTATGGTAAAAGAGAAAATGCGAAAAAGATTACACTTTTTTCGCATTCTCAAGAAACAGAGTGGATAATTCAATATTAAAGATATTTCTTACCAAGCAGAGCCGCTCCGATAATACCGGCATCTTTTGTGAATTTTGCTTTTCTAATTTGAGCCCTTTCGGCTATTGGGGGTAGTGTACGTTCTTTAAGCACTTTTTCAGCTGTATCGAGCAGATGAGGGTGTGCCTGCGAAATACCACCACCGACAACGACCAAGCCAATATCAAGAAGATTAAGAGCGGAAGCCAAACCGATACCGAGTTTTGTTCCGATAATTGTAAATAATTTTTCCGCCGCTTCATCTCCTTTGCTCAATGCTTCGGAAATAAAATATGGGTCGGGGCGAGCATATTTATGCAATAGTGAATCGGGATAATCTTTTAAAAATTCACGAGCAAAGTCTGTGATATGGTTTCTACCAACAAATTTTTCAACAATACCAGTGCGATAAATTGCATCGTCATCAATAGGGGCATCGTCATCAATAATAATATGTCCGAACTCGCCTGCGGCAAGTCCCTCACCACGGTATAATTGCTTATTTATAACGATAGCACCACCGGCACCTGTACCCAAAGTAACATAAATAAAGTTATTTGTATCTTGTGCCGCGCCTAATTCCAATTCGGCAATGGCAGCAGCATTTGCATCATTATCAACAATTGAAGGAAGCGGAAAAATATTCTTCAAAAATTTTCCCAATGGAATATCTACCCACTCCGGTAGGTTCGGAGAAATCTTAACAGTACCGTCTTCATCAATTATTCCAGGTATTCCAACACCAATCGATTGGACATCTTTATACTTATCCAATAGATTATATATCATACGTTTTAAATTATTGAGGACATATTCAAGACCTTTGTTAGCACGAGTTGCCTGAGTGTATTGATATACAATTTCACCCTTCTCATTCAAAACGCCTGTTTTGAGATTTGTTCCGCCTAAATCTATTCCTATATACATTGTATTCTTCCTTGTATTCTTCCTTGAATTGATTTAATTATTAAGAGTAAGGAAATAATAGCAAATTTATTGTAATAAAATTATTTCCTGTCATTATTAATTATAATAAACACATTCTCTTTCGGTTTAATCATACCAAAATGTTCACGTGCTAATCGTTCGATTTCGTTACTGTCATTTAATAATATATTACGTCTTTGGGATAACGAATCGGAATTTTTCTCTTCTTTTGAAATATTCTCTTGAAGTTCACTAATTCTAAAAATCAATCTACTCGTTGTAACAAACCCGTAATCTGAAAAAAACATAAAAAACAAAATTATTGAGATAACTATAACTTTGATTATTGTTTTTTTCTTTTTCCGAAAAAAATCAATGTATTTTCCGGCATTTATCATTTTTTATTCAAATGATTTTAACAAGTCGATTAATTGTTCTAGTTCTTCTTTTGTTCTTTTCTCGGTAACTGCAATTAGCAAACCTTTTTGATAGCCATCGAACTGTGTTGTGTCAATTCCTGCCAATATACCTCTTTTCATACCTTCTTCAATAATTACACTCGGTTCAACCGGTGTATTTACTAAAAATTCTCTGAAAAAAGGTTTATCGTTAAGCAATGAAAATCCATTAATATCCGAAATTTGATTTGCAAGATAAACGGCTTTATCATAAGATTGTTTAGCAACTTCACGTATTCCTTCTTTGCCCATTGTTTCCATATATACAGTGGCGGCAAGCATAAACAAACCTTGATTTGTGCATATATTCGATGTCGCTTTTTCACGCTTGATTTGCTGTTCGCGTGTCTGCAAAGTAAGCACATAGCATCTTTGACCGTTGGCATCTTCGGTAGCACCGGAAAGACGTCCGGGCATTTTTCTGACATATTTACTCTTAGTAGCGAAAAGCCCTAAGTATGGTCCCCCGTAGCTAAGCGGAATACCTAAAGGCTGTCCTTCGCCAACAACTATGTCTGCATTATACTCTTTTGGAGTTTTGAATAATGTCATAGAAAACGGACAAGAAGAAACAATAAATAAGCCTTTGACTTCATGGATTATTTTCTCAATTTCTTCTACTTCCTCAAGCGTACCGTAGAAATTAGGATGCTGAACAATAATAGCCGCAGTTTTTTCGGAAACGGAATTTCGTAAATCATCAATAGCCGCAGTTCCGTCATCTGCGATAAATGTCTTAAAAGTAAAATTTCGTCCGGCTGTAAGAGTTTTAATCACGTTTAGATAATATGGATTAATTGTACCGGCAATAAGAAATTCCGTTCGCTTGTTTTGTGCCTGTGCCATTAGGCAGGCTTCGGCAAGCGATGTCCCGCCGTCATACAGGGAAGCATTGGAAACATCCATTCCGGTAATAGCACAAATCATTGATTGAAATTCATACATTGCTTGTAGGGTTCCCTGCGAGACTTCCGCTTGATATGGAGTATATGCAGTTTTAAATTCCGACCTGCTAAGAACCATATCTACAACTGATGGAATGAAATGGTCATAAGCACCGCCACCAAGAAAGCTCGTATGATTTGATACGGTAGCATTTTTATTTGCATAATTTTGCAGAAGTTTAGTAACTTCATATTCCGATAGTCTATCCGGTAAATAAAGAGCTTGTTTTAGTCTTATTTCTTCGGGAATAGCGGCAATCAAATCATCAATTGAAGATACGCCTATTTTATCCAGCATTAATTGCTGTTCGGCTTCTGTATTAGGAATGAAAGCCATTTTTTACCCTTTCTATATATCACTGCCATAAAGGCAAATAATTATTTCAAAATTAAATTATAAGAATATGCAATTTAAAATGAAAAATAATGATAACAAAAGTTTAATATTATTTTTCGGCAATAAAATTAACTATTCTTAATATTTGTAATTTTCTACATTAAATTTGATAATAATTAAAACAAACTTTATTTACTATCGTTTTGAAATTTTTAGAAATGAATTTTCCAGAAAAAATATAAATACAGGGAGATAAAATGGCTATAAAATTAGCAATCAACGGTTTCGGAAGAATCGGCAGATTGGCTTTTCGCCAAGCAATTAAGAGGGGTGATGTATTTGAATTTATTGGTATAAACGATTTAATGGACCCCCACACTCTTGCTCATTTATTAAAATACGATTCGGTTCACGGTAAATTTGACGGAACAATAAGCGTTGAAGATGATTCTATCATCGTTAACGGCAAAAAAATAAAAATTACAGCCGAAAGACAAATTGAAAAATTGCCTTGGGGTGATGCTGATGTTGTTCTCGAATCCACAGGGGTTTTCCGAACACGAGATGCCCTAATGAAACATATTGCTAATGGTGCCAAGAAAGTTGTTTTATCCGCTCCTGCAAAAGATGAACTTGATGCTACCGTGGTACTCGGTGTGAATGATGAAATATTGACAGGAAAAGAACAATTACTTTCCAATGCTTCCTGCACAACCAACTGTCTTGCTCCATTGGTCAAAGTATTAAATGATAATTTTGGTATTGAAAAAGGATATATGACAACTGTTCATGCCTATACAAATGACCAGCGTATTCTTGACTTGCCCCATAGTGATTTAAGGCGTGCCAGAACTGCCGCCGCCAATATTATACCCACTACAACCGGTGCCGCAAAAGCCGTAGGTTTGGTATTGCCGGAGTTGAAAGGCAAACTGCACGGATTTGCTATGCGTGTACCTGTTCCGGACGGTTCAATTACAGATTTCACTGCAATTGTTAAAAAAGAAACAACAAAAGAAGAAGTGAATGCCGCAATGAAAGCCGCAACTGAAACATATCTAAAAGGAATAATGGAATACAACACAGACCCGATTGTTTCAAGCGATATTGTCGGTAATCCTCATTCATCGATTTTTGATGCTGACTTGACTATGGTAAATGGGAATTTGGTTAAGGTGGTTTCATGGTATGATAATGAATTCGGATATTCAAATAGAATTGTTGATTTAATTGCAAGACTTAAATAATACGAGTAAAAGAATATGTTTAAATTTCTCGACGAGTGTAAGTTTCCGGCTGAGCATATTTTAGTCCGTGTGGACTTCAACGTACCGCTTGATGAAAATAACAATGTTGCTGATGATACTCGTATTATATCCGCACTATCAACAATTAATGCAATAATAGATAGGGGGGGTATCCCTGTCTTAATTTCACATCTTGGGCGTCCGAATGGGAAAAGAGATGAAAAATATTCTTTAAAACCTATTGCCGATTATTTGCAGAACAAACTAAATTATAATGTAATTTTTGCAGATGATTGTATAGGTCCGGTGGCATCTAATGCCGTCAGTTCGGCTAAACCCGGTGATATTGTCCTTCTTGAAAATTTGCGTTTTCATCCGGAAGAAGAAAAGAATGATATTGAGTTTGCAAAACAGCTTGCCGCACTTGCGGATTGTTATGTGAATGATGCTTTCGGTACGGCACATAGGGCGCATGCCAGTACTTTTGCTGTGGCAACTCTTTTTGAAAGAAAATTTGCCGGTTTATTGCTCGAAAATGAAATTAGATATTTGGATACTGTGCTTCACAGACCTAAAAATCCATTTGTATCAATTTTGGGTGGTGCTAAAATTTCAGGTAAAATTGACGTTATTGATAACCTCATACCAAAATGTGATACTATCCTTATTGGTGGGGGTATGATGTTCACATTTCTAAAGGCTCTCGGATATGAAATAGGTAAGTCTATTTTGGAAGAATCAAAGATAGAACTTGCAAAAAAAATTATGGTTGATGCCAAGAATAATGCTACTAATATTGTTTTGCCTGTTGATACTCTCGTTGCAGATGAATTTAAAAATGATTCAAATTTTAAAGTTGTTGATGTGGATAGAATTCCTTCGGATATGATGGGACTTGATATTGGACCAAAAACTATCGAACTATTCAAAAAGGAAATTGTAAAAGCAAAGACAATTCTATGGAATGGTCCGATGGGTGTATTTGAAATGGAGAATTTTGCAAAAGGTACTTTTGCTATTGCTAATGCGTTGGCTGATGCAACAAATAATGGGGCTATTACTGTTGTCGGTGGCGGCGATTCTGTTGCCGCTGTTACCCAAATGGGACTTGATGATAAAATAACCCATGTTTCTACAGGTGGCGGTGCATCATTGGAGTATTTGGAGGGTATTGAACTACCTGCCATTACAGCATTAAAATTGTAATATCAGCATATATTATATATAAAAAAACGCATCTATTAAGGTGCGTTTTTTTGTTATTGTATTCCATACACCAATGAGATTCCTGCGACAGCAGTGATATCATTACGCGAGTAATAAAATGTTTGATAATGTGTGAACATCAAAATGTGTGTTTTTTCCCGTATTTATTTTTTAATCCATCATTTGAAAGATTTAAAATTATATGGGATGTTTAGATTGAACAATAAATAAGGCAATAAAACATCAATATACTATATGTTACATTAATAAAAGAAACTCTATTACATACTTTTACCCTTTAATCAATTTTATTTTCAATCGTCAAAAATTGAATAAACACAATATGATGGAGAACAAATGAATACAAAAGCTAAAATTCTATGGGTAGATGACGAGATAGAGCTACTGCGTCCGCACATAATATTACTTGAACAGCGAAACTATGATGTAGCAACCGCCTCGAACGGTGAAGATGCTATCGAATTATTTAAGGATAATCTCTATGACCTCGTTTTTCTTGACGAATCAATGGTCGGAATTTCCGGTCTGGATACTTTGCCGGTATTAAAGGAAATCAATCCAGCTACTCCGGTTGTAATGGTAACAAAGAATGAAGCCGAAACAGTAATGGAAGATGCAATCGGTAAAAAGATTGACGACTATCTGACAAAGCCTGTCAATCCAGCTCAAATTTTGCTCGTCTGCAAAAAATTTCTTCAAACAAAAGAATTGCAAAAAAATAGGGCTATGCAGAGTTTTCTGCAAGATTTTACTTGGATTGAAAGCCGACTAAATATGGGACTGCTTTGGGAGGATTGGCTGGAAATTTACCAAAAATTAGTTACAGGTTCCATTGAATTAGACAAATATCCTGATTCAGGACTTGCCCAAACACTTCAAGACTTATGGCACGAGAGTAATAATGTTTTCAGCAGATTTATTGAAGATAATTACGTGGAGTGGGTACACGAAAAGAAAGATGAGTTTACCCCCCTATTTTCTCCCGATGTTGTCGGCAAATATCTAATACCACATTTGGATTCCGGTTTTCCGGTCTTCTTCATTGTTGTGGACTGTATGCGTTATGACCAATGGCTTGTATTCGAGGAATTATTGCAGTCATATTTTACTTTTAAGAAAGATTTCTACAGTGCAATTTTGCCGACAGCTACACCTTATGCAAGGAATGCAATATTTGCAGGGCTTTTTCCCGATGATATTCAGAAGTATTATCCTAACTATTGGGTTGACGAACTAAATACAGAAGAATATAAACTGAATGCTTATGAAAAAGAATTGCTCGAAGAGCAATTAAAACGCAAGCGTATTAATCTGAAAAACGAATTGAAATATATTAAAATTCATGATACGGATTTCGGGCGAAAGATTGAGAACGAAGCTCCGAGATATTTGAACAATCATCTGACTGCTATTGTAATCAATGCTGTTGATATGATTGCGCATTCACGTTCGGATTTTGCAATTTTAAAAGAAATTGCTCCTGATGAACCGGCTTATCGTTCACTTACTAAAACATGGTTCGAGCATTCCGCACTATTCGGCATATTAAAAACTATTGCAACAAACAAAAATGCAAAAGTAATATTAACAACCGACCATGGTTCTATCAGATGTATGAGAGGCGTAAAAGTACTCGGCGACCGTGATACATCGACCAATTTGAGATATAAATTCGGTAAGAATGTCAAAGCAGATTCAAAACACGCTATGCAAGTTAAGGAGCCGGGAGATTTGAGAATTCCGAAATTGGGACTGACTATAAATAATATTATTGCCAAAGAGGATTACTATTTTGTATATCCCACTGACTATCACCATTATTTACAAAAATATAAGGATTCTTTTCAGCATGGCGGTATATCACTCGAAGAGATGATAGTTCCAGTCATTGAGATGACAGTCAGATAAATTAATAATTTATCATACATTATTCCCACTTTTTAAACACCGACAAATTTCTTAGTTCGGTGTTTTTTTGTTCGTGGAAAGTATATTTAATTAAAAAACTTTTGTAATTTGCTGAACTTAAATTTTATGTTAAACAATTTTTGAATAAGTGATATGAAAAATTTTACAAAAATTATGTCAATTACATTGATTATTGCTCTTGCCATAGTATTTATTACTGCTTGTGGTGGAGAGAAAACAGAACCAAACACGGAGGAAATACAAAAAATGGAACAGGAATTCAAAGACTTCGTTAAGAACTACGAAGCCAAGATGCCTGCCGCATATCATAATATGGCTATTGCATATTGGGACGCATCGCTTAATAGCAATGAGGAAAATTGGAATAAGTCTGCACAGGCAGAAATGATAATGAACAAAATATTATCTAATAAAGAAGACTTTGCAAAAATTGAAAAAATATATAAATCCGGTCTTCTTCAAAATCCTGTAGATAAAAGACACGCTTATGTACTTTATCTTTCATATCTTGGCAAACAGATTGATACCGCAAAGCTTAATCAATTAACACTAATGCAGAGCAAAATCGAGAATAAATATTCTAAGTTCCGTGCAGAAGTAGCCGGTGAAAAACTTTCGGACAACGACGTTGAGAAAATATTAAAAACAGAAAAGAATTCCAAGAAATTGCAAGCTGTCTGGGAAGCTCATAAATCAATAGGACCTCTTGTAGCAGATGATTTAATTGCTTTGGTTAAATTGAGAAACGAAGTTGCAAAAGAACTCGGTTATAACAACTATCACGAAATGTCCCTAAAATTAAGCGACCAAGACCCTGAGGAAATCAGCAAGCTTTTTGATAAACTTGATGATTTGACTCGCGATGCTTTTGCGGCGGAAAAAGAAAAGATGGATGAAATACTTGCAAAGCAATACGGTGTCAAAGTAAATGATATGATGCCTTGGCACTATCAAAACAGATATTTCCAAGAAGCACCTAAAGTTTATGATGTCGATTTGGACGGTTATTATGAAAAAGTAAATATTGAAGAAATCGGAAAAAAATATTATAACAGTCTAAATATGCCGATTGATGAAATGGTTGCAAAAAGCGACCTATATCCGAGAGATAATAAAAACCAGCACGCATATTGCATTGATATTGACCGCAACAAAAATGACATAAGAGTACTTTGCAATATAGAGCCTACCGAAGGCTGGATGGAAACTATGCTTCATGAATTTGGTCATGCCGTCTATCAATTCTATGTGGATAAGAATTTACCTTGGGAATTGAAAGTTCCTGCACACACATTCACTACTGAAGCCATTGCTATGATGTTCGGTCGATTTGGCTCCAAGCCCGAGTGGATGATGGACAATATCGGATTAGATAAGGAAGAAGCGAAAAAAATAACTAATGCGTGCCGCAATACTCTTCGCTTACAACAGCTTGTTTTCAGCCGTTGGGCGCAGGTTATGTATCGCTTCGAAAAAGGTATGTACGAAAATCCTGACCAAGATTTGAATAAGCTATGGTGGGATTTGGTAGAAAAATATCAAATGCTCAAAAAACCGGAAGAACGCAATATGCCGGATTGGGCTACCAAGATTCATATTGCCACAAGTCCTTGCTACTATCACAACTATTTACTCGGCGAGCTACTGGCTTCTCAGTTATATTATACGATTACAGATAAAGTTCTTAAAACGGATAATCCTGATGCCGCAAGTTTCACCAATAATCCCGAAGTCGGCAAATTCCTTATTGAAAAGGTCTTTGCTCCGGCTAACCGCTATTATTGGGACGATATGATTGAAAAAGCTACCGGTGAAAAACTTACACCAAAGTATTACGCAAAGCAGTTTGTTAATTAAAACCGTTTAGCTGCATTTTGGATAATGTTTCAGAGGCTGTCTCAAACGGACAGCCTCTCTTTTTTATTTAATAATATTCAATGTATTAATCGTCAAATAGATATATAAATCAATGTTTATTATTTTGGTGTATAGCAAATATTAAATTATGAATAGAATATCAGCGTACATATTAACACATAATAGTGAAAAGTATTTATCACGAATACTTGATGCACTTACATCGGTTGCAGATGAAGTTTTAGTAATTGATAGCGGGAGTATAGATAATACTGAAAAAATCTCTCGGAACTATCCGAATGTACGGTTCATTTTTCATAAGTTCGAGAATTTTAGAGACCAGAGAATATTTGCCGAAAGTGAATGTGCAAATAGTATGGTCTTGTTTTTAGACTCGGACGAGATACCTGATAGTAGTTTTATCAAATCAATACATAATATAAAAAATAGTGCTCGATTGTTTGATGTTTATAGAGTTACTCGTAATTGGAAGGTGTTAGGTAAAACCGTACATTGCATATATCCGGTTAGTTCACCGGACAATCCAATCCGACTCTATAATAAAAATGTTGCTTCGTTTAAGGATTCGCAATTAATTCATGAAACGCAAACGGGATATTCTACAATAGGTAGAATTAATGGTAGGATTGAGCATTATACTTTTGAAACAAGAGGTGAATTGAACAAAAAATTAGAAGACTATACTACAATCGCCGCACAGGATTTAATAATTAAAAAGAAACAAATTAATTTTGTTAAAATATTAATAAATCCGATTGCGGCTTTCATTAAGTGGTATTTCTCAAAAGATGGATATAAAGACGGTATTAGAGGGATTATCATAGCAAAATATGCTTATGACTATACTCGCCTTAAATACGTAAAAGCATGGCATATTCTTAAGCAAGATAAGTGATTTATATAATCAATTATGAGAACCGAGATTTATTTGATTTGGCTATGTTTTTTTTATTGACTGTCAACTTATTTTAGTATAAGATACTGCGAGAGGGGAACTGAAAGGCGAAAGACATTACGCTCTGCGTTATGGTGTCCACCCAGCGTATTTCTCGAAGAGCAGAGCGGTGCTTGTGATATTTAGAAATAATATTATATTTATTACACCTGATAAATTTTTATTTAAAACGAATAAAGAACGGAATACATATTATTGATTTAACCGCAATTCCATCTATTTCGCCAGCACTCCATTTGGGAAACTTTTTTACAAGATTATTTATAATTGGTGTAAAAAGATATGTTTCAGTTTCACCAGGGATATAGTAGTCTATCACCTCACCAAACCTACTTAAGGTAAAACAAACACATAAAATACCTTCATATTCCATTTGTTTTCTTGTTAATTTGAAATTCTTTTCAATAAATCTTTGCAGAGAATCTTTACCACCAATAAATATTGGTTCTTTATCTAACATATAAAAAGGATATATTTTATTTGTATCAACATCAATTTCTATATTTGAAGAACCACCATTTAAAACATAAGTCTGTGCATTTGTTGCAGAAAAAGAAAAGATAATAAAAACAATAATGATTAAAAGCAATTTCATTTATTCCCTCCTTTGTTTTCTGGATTTAATTCAACAATTCTATTCATTTTCATACTTTTATCCTACACCTTTGCAAATTTAATCTTAATTCACACATTCATTGCCTCTTCGCCTCTCTTTCCCCTCCTAAATTTTGGCGGGGTTTTGTTTTTCCTTTTGTCGTATTCGTATTTTCGCACGCCGTGTTTTACTAATTAATTAGATTTTAGTCATTGGGTATTGAAACATTAATTAGATATAAAAAATTTGGAGTATAATAGTCAGTCATACTATTACCTTAAAAATTTATAAAACACTATATATATTTTTTAATTCATTAAGCCTAAAAACTGTGCTTCAAACTAAATTACAGAATATTTTTATCAATACAAAAAATCAATTGTATTTCTTCCTATTGAATAAATCTGTTTTAATAAATATCAATTTACATTTTAATTTATGCTACATCTTGTCATTTATTTGTATTTTTTCAACTAACCATAATGTTAAATTCCTATCCATTTTGATTAATTATTAATGCTTCTTTAATTAAAATATTTTTTTCGCTTGAATTGTTTAATTAAATTTGTAGATAATTAATTAGAGGATATAATGGAGCAAAAAATAATAAACAAAATTATTGACATACTGTCACGTAATGAAGACGGTATGAAATTAAACGAAATCGCAAAAAAACTCAAAATAAAATCCGAATCAGATGATTATGATTTTTTGAAATATATTTTGCAGAAATTGGTCGAAGACAACAAACTTGTCAAGCAATCCAAACGTAAATATTCATTAAATAAAGAATTTTCTTATGGATACTATGCACCGACATTGACAGGTGTTATCAAAATTCAGAGCAATCGAGGAATGATTTTTGATAATGTAAGAAAAGAAAAAATCATTATTAAGCAGAAAAATTTGAACACTGCTTTAGATGGCGATACAGTAGTCGTTGTAGTACTTGCTAAAAAGAAAGGGAAAAAGAATAGGGGCGAAGTAGTAAAAGTTGTCAAACGCTCGAAAAAGAATATCGTAGGTACAATTGAACATGATGGCTATTTCTGGTTTCTTGTTCCGGACGATGTGAAATACTATGTGGATTTTCTAATTCCAAAAGCAAAACTCAACAATGCTAATGATGGTGATAAAGTTACTGCCCGTTTCTTGCGTTGGACAAATCCAACTAAAAGTCCGGAAGCGGAAATATTGAGCATTGTCGGTTCGTCCGGTCAGGCAAAGGTAGAGTTCGATTCAATTTTACCGGAATTTTCTTTGCCCGAATCATTCCACCATTCCCTTGAAAAGCTGGCTAAAAATATGTCGGTAAAAGTAACTCCGACTATTTTGAAAGAACGTCTTGATTTGCGGGATAAAGAAATAATTACAATAGACCCAAAAGATGCTAAAGATTTTGATGATGCACTTTCTCTGGATATTCTTGATAATGGAAACTACTATCTTGGTGTGCATATTGCCGATGTTAGCCACTATGTTACTGCTCGCTCACCAATAGACGAGGAGGCATTCCTGCGAGGCAATAGCACCTATCTTGTGGATAGAGTCGTACCAATGCTACCAGAGAAATTATCCAATGATATTTGTTCGCTCAAACCAAATCGTGTACGCTTTGCATTTTCTGTTTTTATGGAATTGACAAAAGCAGGTAAAATTATTAAGTACAAGGTTGCAGAGACTATTATCAAATCGTCAAAAAGATTTACTTACGAAGAAGTATTAAATATTATTCAGACTAAAAATGGTCCGAAATCCGATTTACTTCTTCAGCTAAACGAACTGGCTCAGACACTCAGAAGAAAAAGATTGAAAGAGGGAGGCATCAATTTTGAAACTGCCGAAATTCGTTTTAAACTTGACGAAAACGGAACACCTGTATCGGCATTTGAAAAATCATCTACTCTTGCCACTGAACTTGTAGAGGAATGTATGCTTGTTGCTAATAAATCTGTGGCAGAAAATTTATATCGATTAGCGGCGAAATATCGTATTAAGGGCGATATGCCTTTTGTATTCCGTGTACACGCCGAACCGGACAAAGACAAACTACAATCTGTTTTGGAATTTGTTATGAAATTAGGGCATAAGGGCGATGCAAGGCGTGGCGGAGCAAGAGCTATTAATAAACTATTGGCTCAATTTGAAAATAGACCCGAAAAAGCATTGGTTCACAGTATGATTGTCAGAGCTATGCCGCGTGCCATCTATTCACCGAAAAATATCGGACACTATGGATTGGGATTTTCCAATTATTCTCATTTTACATCACCAATTCGCCGTTATTCAGACTTAATTGTTCATCGCTTAACAAAGGAATACGCAAAGGATAAACCCAATAAAAAAAGAATTGAACAATTATCCGAACTTGTAGCGGCGGCTTCCGAACAAACATCAATGACCGAACGAAATTCTATGGAAGCCGAAAGAGCATCGGCAAAATTAGCTTCTTGTATGTTAGCTAAAAAATATGTAGGTGAAAATTTTGAAGGAACAATTTCAGGTGTTACATCATTCGGTCTATTTGTCAAAATGGATAAAATATTTGGTGAGGGTTTGTTGCATATTCGCGACCTCGTTGATGATTATTATTTATTTGATGAAAAGAATTTCCGTTTACTCGGTAGAAGTAAAAAGAATGTATTTCGCTTTGGTGACAGGATTAATGTCAGAATTATTAATGTCAATATTGAAAGACGTAAGATTGATTTGAAACTTTCGATATAGGCAATGGAATATAAGAGAAATAAAACGATTAAAGATTGGCAACCGGACGATAGACCACGTGAACGTCTGTTAAAACACGGTGCTTCCAGTCTTTCAGATTCTGAACTATTGGCAATCATTCTTCGTACAGGCACAAAAGAGATGACTGCAAAAGACCTGGGAATGTTGTTGCTAGAAAAATACGGCAGGTTCTCAGGTATTGAGAGACTGGATATTTCGGATTTAATAAAAATAAAAGGAATAGGTAGGACAAAAGCAATTACTCTTGCCGCTGTTTTCGAGATTGCCAGAAGAACCGGCGCCCCTGAATTTGAAAGGCATAAAACAATAAAATCCTCTAACGACATTGCTGATATATATATTCCCAAAATGCGTGCTTTGAAAACAGAGGAATTTCACGTCCTATTATTATCGACTGCTAATATTATAATTAAAGATGTTCTTATCAGTCGAGGTAGTATTTTTTCGACAGTTGTGCATCCTCGTGAAGTCTTCAAAGAAGCAATTTCTGAAATGGCGGCGGCAATTATTCTCTTGCATAACCACCCGAGCGGCAATATACAACCATCAACTGCTGATATTAATAAGACAAAGCAAATGGTAGATACCGGCATATTACTTGAAATACCTGTATTAGACCATATTATTATTGGCGGGAACAGCCATTACAGTTTCAAAGCTAATGAAATAATTTAAAAGAGCCTATTAATCGATATTTTAATAAAAAAAAGACTGCCTTTTAAGACAGTCTTTTTAATATTTATAAAAGTCTCAAATTGATTAATTAACCGTAGATAGGAGACTTTCAGTCGAATTCCTTTTGCCGTGAACAATATTAGGTGGTGAGAAAGTGCGTTTAGCCTTAATATATTTCTCAAACTCATCTCTGAATTTTGTAACAAAACCACGAATAGGCCAAGCCGCCGCATCGCCGAGAGCGCAGACTGTATTTCCTTCAATATTATTTGCTACAGAAACAAGTAAGTCAAGGTCTTTACTTGTAGCATCACCTTTCTCAATTCTCTTCAATATTTTTTCCATCCACCCGGTACCTTCTCGGCATGGAGTACATTGTCCGCAGGATTCGTGATGATAGAAATGTGAAATACGTAAAGCAACTTTAACAATATCCGTGTCTTCGTCCATAACCATTATACCGCCCGTACCAATATGTGTGCCGAGTGGTTTGAGTGATTCTTCGTCCATTTTTACACCCTCAATTTCATCACCGCGTAGGGGAGGCATCGAAGAGCCACCGGGAATTATAGCCTTAATCTTTTTATCGCCCGGTACACCGCCGCATACATCGTAAATAATATCCGTAAGCAAAGTACCGGTTGGTAATTCATAGACACCGGGTTTATTAACGTGTCCACTAACTCCAAAAAGAAGTGTCCCCGTATGTTTAGGTTCACCGATTTTGGCATACTCATCGCCACCCATTCTTATAATAGCAGGTACAGTAGATATAGTTTCTACATTATTTACCGTAGTAGGCATACCCCATAGTCCGAATTGTGCAGGAAATGGTGGCTTAATACGTGGATAACCTCGTACACCTTCTATTGAATTCATAAGTGCTGTTTCTTCACCGCAAATATAAGCACCGGCACCCTTGTGTGTATATATATCCATTTTGAAATCGGTACCAAGTGTCTCTTTCATTTTATCACCGATAAAACCGCGTTCATAAGCAGTAGCAATTGCTTTATCAAGCAAATTGAGCCATTTATGATATTCACCGCGAATATATATATAAGCCGCAGTCAATCCCATTGCATATCCGGCAATAAGTATTCCTTCGATTAATTGGAAAGGATTGTACTCGAATATTTGCCTATCCTTGAACGAACCGGGTTCGGATTCATCACCATTTACAGCCAAATATTTAGGCTTGTCCGTTCCTTTTGGCATAAACGTCCATTTGAGTCCTGTCGGGAAACAAGCACCGCCACGTCCACGCAAACCGGATTTTTTGACTTCATTTGTAACATCTTCCTGCGGCATAAATAATGCCTTTTTCAATGCTTCAAATCCGCCGTTGGCTATATATGTATCAATATTGTCTAATCCCTTGATGTCGGGTAAAAGTATTTTTGGGAATTCAGGTATCATAAAATTACTCTTTTTGTTATTTGACGTTTTTCAAAATACAAATTAATTATAAACTCTCAATATTTGTTATAATTTTCTCTAAACTTTCTTTCATATTATTAAGTTTTTCTCTTTCGTAAGCAACCACGTCAGCTGGCGCTCTATTTACAAAATTTTCGTTTTTCAGCTTGCCTTCAATACCTTTAATATTTCGTTCCAATCGTTCGCGTTCCTTATTCATTCTTTCTTTTTCTTTTTCCAAATCAATTGTTTCATCAAGAATAATATGAATTTCATTATTTCTGACTACCGATGAAATGCAATTTGAAGGCTTGGAGAACTCACTTGCTACATCAATTGTTTTCGCTTTACCGAAATTCTTAATAACAGCCGAGAGCTTATCCAGTATTTTTAGTAAATTATTATCCTTGCTCACTATTGTAATCGGGAGTTTTTGCGATGTTAAATTAATCTGCGAACGCATACTTCTTATTTCGTCCACCAACATTTGGAACACTGCAAAATCATCTTCAATTTCAGGAATAATAAGCGTCTCGTCAGCTACTGATGCTTCCTGTAAACTAATACTTTCATTGTCATCTGCACCGGTGATAATGTGATATAATTCCTCAGTAATAAACGGCATTAAAGGATGCAGTAATTTTATTATATCCAAATAAACCGAAAGAACCAGATTAATCAATGCCGATTTCTCTTCATCATTATCTGCATCATTGAAGCCTACCTTGAATATTTCTATATACCAATCACAGAAATCCCGCCATATAAATTCGTATATTATTTTAGAAAATTCATTTACCTTGTAATCAACAAGCACATTATCAATTTGCTTAATTGTATTGTTCAATCTCGACAAAATCCATTTTTCGGAAATACTTGGATTTTCTAATTTTGCATCAGGATTGAAATTTGATATTTCACTTTTCTTTAATAAAATAAATCTGCCTGCATTCCAAATTTTATTTGCAAAATTTCTACCGATTTCCATTGCAGGAATGTCTTGTTTCTTCACATCGACATCCATTTTCACATCTTGACCGAGAGGTGAAAGATAAAGCATTGTAAACCTTACGGCATCTGCACCATATTTAGCGATAATATTCAAAGGGTCGGGCGAATTGCCTAATGACTTGGATAGTTTGCGCCCTTTACCGTCTCTGATAGTACTTGTAAAATATACGTCTTTGAATGGTACTCTTCCGTCAAATTTTGCATTTGACATAATCATACGTGCAACCCAGAAGAAAATAATATCGGGAGCCGTAACCAATAAATCACTTGGTAGGAATTTCTTCATATCATCGGATTCGGGATTTGCATCGTCTTCTAACCAGTGCATTGTTGTTAGGGGCCATATCCATGAAGAGAACCAAGTATCAAGAACATCTTCATCTTGACGTAATTCAATATCATTAGTAATACCAAGTTTTTCCCTTGCTTCCGTTTCATCTCTTGCCGCCGTATAATGTCCGTCCGGTGTGTAATATACAGGTATTCTGTGTCCCCACCATAACTGGCGTGAAATGCACCAATCCCTAATATTTGTCATCCAATGCTCATAAGTTTTAATCCAATGATTTGGATAGAATTTGACCTCACCCTCCATTACAAGTTCGAGTGCTTTTTTTGCCAAAGGCTTCATTGAGACAAACCACTGGTCGGAAAGATATGGCTCTATCGGTTCGCCGCCACGCTGTGAAAAACCGACATTATGAGTGTAATCCTCAATTTTTTCAATTAATTCGAGTTCTTCAAGTTTTGCCAATATTTGCTTACGGGCAACAAATCTGTCTAATCCGATAAATTCACCGGTCATTTCATTCAAAGTTCCGTCAGGATTAATCGTATTCAGCATTTCGAGATTATGCCTTTTGCCTACTTCAAAGTCATTAGGGTCGTGTGCCGGTGTTATTTTCACACAGCCGGTTCCGAATTTTGGGTCGGCATAATCATCTGCGATAATCTCAACTTCGCGGTTTACAAGTGGAATAACTACCTTTTTACCGATATATTCTTTATACCTTTCGTCATTAGGATTGACTGCAACTGCTATATCGCCGAAAATAGTTTCAGGTCGTACAGTCGCCACTTGCAAATATTTGTTCTTATCATCAACAAAATAATATCTCATTGTATAGAGATGTTCATTAAGTTCACGGAATTCAACTTCCTCATCGGATAGTGCAGTCTGTGAAAGGGGAGACCAATTGATAATTCTTTTACCTTTATATATAAGTCCTTCGTCAAACAATCGGACAAATACTTCACGCACTGCCTTGGAAGCACTGTCGTCCAAAGTGAAGAGTGTTCTGTCCCAATCGCAGGAAATACCCAATTTTTTTAATTGAGAAATAATAATACCGCCGTATTTTTCCTTCCATTCCCAAACTTTTTCGAGAAACTTCTCACGTCCGAGGTCATATCTGGTTAAATTTTGTTCTTTTAGTTCTTTCTCTACCCTTGTTTGTGTTGCTATACCGGCGTGGTCTGTACCCGGGAACCAGCATACTTCAAAGCCCTGCATTCTCTTTCTGCGGATAAATAAGTCCTGAAGAGTATGATTAAGCACATGCCCGAAATGCAAAATACCCGTAACATTAGGTGGGGGCATCAATATACTGTATGCCGGCTTTTCGGATTTATTCGATGCAGAATAAATCTTATTCGTTTGCCATATATCGTACCATTTTGATTCTGCTTTTTCCGGATTATAAGTCTTTGGAAATTCGTTGTTCATATTCATTTATTATTTATTTATATTGCAATTGTAAAAAAATCAAAAATACGAATTTTTATCGTTTTTCGAGAATTTCATAAAATAATTCTCAAAGATGAAAAAAAGATGAAAGTTTTTCGTATTTGTTTCGTATTAAAAATTGATAGTTTCTAATTATTTAATTATATTTATATGATTGAATTTTGGATAACTATAATAAGTTTTAGAAATTAATACTAACAGTTATATTTTTTATAAATAATTTTGGAGGCAGTATGCGTAAGAGAAGTTTGTTCTCGAAGACAGGACTGGGGATGATTATCTTAGCAGCAGGGATGTTCTTGAGCAGTTGCTCTAATAAAATTACTGAAGAACAATTGGCTCAATTAGACGGTCTCAGACGAGACGAGGCGAAATTGAACGAGCAGATTTCAAAGGTTACAAATGAAAAATCTAGATTGGTAAACGAACTTAATGCGAGGAAAGCCGAGCTAAAGCGGTGCCAAGACCAGGTTAATTATATTAAAGCTAAATTGGCTACATGGCCCGATGTTTGGCCTGACTGGAAACCCGAATAATTTTTTTATTCCGATTTAGAATTTTTTATTAAACTTTTTGGAGAATTACAATGAAAAAAACATACAAGTTATTATATGTGTTACTTTTATCAATTTTTGTCATTGGCTGTGCAAGTCCCGAGCGGGATTTCTCAAATCTGCCAGACCAACAATTGACAAAAGACGAAGCGCTATTGAGAATTCAAAAATTCCAAGCTAACGTTAAAGGTTTGGAAAGCAAGTTCCAACAAAAACAGCAAGAAGTTGCTACTCTAAAATCAAAATTGAGTAGTACAAATGCTTCATTAAAAGATTGCCAAGATACTTATTATCAGTTGATTGGTGCTTCTGAAGCCGATATTGAGGCTTTCCGTCAGAAATTAGGCGTTATTGAAGGTAAAATTCGTCAGATGCAGAGAATTCCAAATGACGAATTGGCTGATATGAAAGACCAAGTTAAAGCATTAGAAAATGAACTAAATGCTCTTAGAAGAAACAAAATTGCTATTCTTCCGGAGTTCTATGATAGAATTATCAAAGATGCAAGAGATATTAAAGGTCTTTACAGAGAGAAGAAAATCAAATCCTATACTGTAGGCAAATGGTCTGAAACTCGCGACTGTCTCTGGAATATCGCCGGTAATACAGACATCTACGGCGACCCGTTCTTATGGCCCAAGATTTGGCAGAACAATACAGACCAAATCAAGAACCCTGACATCATTCACCCGGGACAAGTTTTTGTTATTCCTCCCGCAGGTCCGAAAACACCCGAAGAGATGAAAGCAGAACGCCGCTATTGGAGAAAGAAGAGAGAAGCAATGGAAAATACCGAAACACCTGTTAAAGGTCAATAATTTATTTTCCTATTAGTTTAAGCCCCGATGTTATTTTTACATTGGGGCTTATTTTTTTTATATTTTTGTTTATTTTACATTTATGGAAATAGTCGAAAAGAAAATAAGTATTAATTCCGATGCGATTCAATCACTAATCGGACCCGGTGATGCGTTTCTTGATATTATAGAAGCACGCTTCCAAGCCGCTATTAATATACGTGGCAATGTGCTTAGCGTCAAAGGCAGTGATGATGAAATTAAAATTATTGAGAACGTATTTAAAGAATTGGAATATATTGTCAATAAAAATAAGTCTTTGGAAGAGGAAGATGTTTATACTGTTTTGGAAATCCTCGCTTCTCAAAAAAAGAAGTACTCAAACGGAAAATTGAAGCTACCAAAAGATAATGTTATTTATTGGGGATATAAAGAACCAATTAGAGCAAGAAATAATAAACAACTCGATTATTATAAAAGTGTACTTGCTCATGATATTGTTTTTGCAATTGGTCCTGCAGGAACAGGTAAAACATACCTTGCCGTTGCTATGGCTCTTGCGGAATTAAAGAAATCTACTGTTAATAAAATTATTCTTTCACGTCCGGCTGTGGAAGCGGGGGAGAGTCTCGGCTATTTACCGGGCGACTTAAAAGAAAAATTAGACCCATATCTTCGTCCTCTTCTTGATGCCTTGTTTATTATGTTGGGACCTGATAAGTTGAAAAGCCTTATGGAAAAAAATATCATTGAGATTATTCCACTGGCGTATATGCGTGGAAGAACCCTTGCCAATTCGTTTATTATTTTAGATGAAGCACAAAATGCAACCATTACTCAAATGAAAATGTTCCTGACACGTATGGGCGAAGATTCCAAAGTAATTGTTACAGGTGATATTACTCAGATTGATTTACCCCGAAAAGGATTCTCGGGGTTGATTAATGCTAATCAAGTTTTGCAGGATATTAAGGGTATTGATTTTATTTATTTTGATGAAAAAGACGTTGTTAGGCATAAATTGGTTACACAAATAATACGTGCCTATGACAATGATGAAGAAAAACGTGAGGAAATGCGAAATAAAAAATGATTGATATATTCAAAATAGGGTTTGTTTCAATTTCATTAATTGATGTAATAGATATTGGGCTTGTATCAATTTTGTTTTTCTTTATTTATCGTGCTTTGCGTGGTACTGTTGCCGTTCAGGTATTGATTATTATGATTCTCCTTATTATCGGTTCGTTCGTTACTGAGGCAATTAATCTGAAAGTTGTCAGCTGGATAATTAAAACAATATCAAGTGTTTGGCTAATCGCATATATTGTCTTGTTCCAACCCGAGATAAGGCGATTGCTTATGATGGCTACTCGTTCCAATTTTATAAGAATGTTCGTGAAATCAAAAATCAGTGCAACTGTTGACGAAGTGGTTACTGCTGTGAACGAACTTTCTTCTTTACACATTGGTGCATTAATCATTTTCCCACGCTCCCAAAATGTAGAAATGACAGTTGAAAAAGGTGTGGAATTACAAGCAGTAGTTTCAAAGGAACTAATTCTATCCATATTCAATACCAAAGCTCCACTCCACGATGGTGCAATAATTATTGAAAATGATTTAATTGCTTATGCAAAATCTATTTTGCCACTATCCACAGCAACTAAAATCGGTCAAAAAATTCTCGGCACTCGACACAGAGCCGGATTAGGGCTTTCGGAACAGGTTGATGCCATCGTCCTGATTGTTTCGGAGGAAACAGGTGGTGTGTCAGTTGCTCACGAGGGCAAAATTTCTTTCAATATTCCGAAAGATTCACTTCGTAATACTTTAATCGAAAAATTCAACAAATAATGAGAACACTAAATATTGATAATTTTGCATTTAATCAAATGCGAACTCAAAGGGAAGCTCTGATTGCTTCACTTAGGCAAAAAGGTATTAAAAATGAAAATGTTCTATCGGCAATGAACTATCTGCCGCGTGAGTTATTTGTACTACCTACTTTTATTAACCGTGCGTATGAGGACTCCGCTCTTCCCATAGAAGATAAACAAACAATATCCCAACCATATACAGTCGCTTATATGACCGAATTGCTTGATATAAATGAAGGTGAACGAGTGCTGGAAATAGGAACCGGAAGCGGATACCAAGCCGCTTTGTTATACTTGCTTGGTGCATCTGTCTATTCCGTAGAACGAGTTCAGAATTTATATGAGCATTGCCGTTCTCTTTTCTCGCAATTGGGTGCAACGATTAATTTAAAATTTGGAGACGGTTCACTGGGTTGGTCTTCAAATGCCCCTTACGATTCCATTATTATTACTGCCGCCGCCCCGAATGTGCCTAATAAGCTAATTATGCAATTAAAAATTGGTGGAAAGATGATATTGCCAATAGGCGGAAAAAATGCTCAGGATATGTTCGTAATTATACGTGAAGATGAAGAGCATTACTCTTCCCAGCAATTGGATAAGTTTAAATTTGTTCCGCTTATCGGGAAAAACGGTTGGGAAAATTAATTTTGCAATCCCTCCTTTACTGTTATAGTCCTGCCATATCAAATTATAAATAAAACGGAAAAATACTATCATCTGATTTGTCGTAAAAGATTGTAGAGAATAATCTTATCTTGTATACGCATATTTTAAACCATTTATAGGCTTTATATTTCTAATAAGTTTCGATAAACGATAAAAATTGTTTATTTTTGAAAGCTATTATCAAATTTTTTAAGGATATTATATTAAATGAAAAAATTGCTTACATCATTATTGCTTATCGTTTTATTTGGAAGCGTAAGTTTATTTTCTCAAAATTGGCTAATAAATGTTAATCAAGATAAAGAGTTTAGTTTTAAGGAAGTTGAAAAAAGCTTTAACGATTATTGGAATGGCAAAGAACCATATAAAGGAAGCGGCTTTAAACAATACAAACGAATGGAATGGTTAATCAAACCAAGATTTTGGAAAACAGATGCTATTCCGAATTTGGCTGAAGCATACAAAGAATACTTTGATTATTCTCGCGACAAAAAGAATATTGATAAAATGCTTGCCCAACCAAAGTGGCATTCATTAGGACCAATTAATAAACCTACTCCCAATAACTCTCGATTGAAAGCAGGTGTTGGTCGTATTAGTTGTATTGCTTTTGCTTCAAATTCACCAAAAGTTATATATGCAGGTTCTGCCACAGGTGGAATATGGAAATCCACTGATAGAGGTGCTAATTGGGCTAATTTACCATTATCGGCTCTTATGTCAATTGGTATTTCGGATATAGCAGTAGCGCAATCGGATAATAATATTGTTTACGCAGGAACAGGTGATGCAGACGCCGCTGGTTTTCTCGGTGCAAACTTCTCGTTTAGTGTAGGAATTTTAAAATCAACTGATGCAGGCGATAGCTGGATACCGACTAATCTTGCATTTCAAGTACCGGAAAAAGCTCTCGTTAATCGAATTTTAATAGCTCCGCAAAATGCAAACCTTGTATATGCCGCAACAAATAAAGGTATTTTCAAAACAACTGACGGTGGCACTAATTGGGGACGTATTACTACTACTTTCTGCCGTGATATGAAGTTCAAACCGAACGATTCAAAAACCATCTATTGCGTTATGAGATATGCACATAATAAATTGAGCATCGAAAAATATAACGCAAACAGCAATAGTTTTTTGAAATTATTGGAACAAACAGGAGTTAGCAGAATAGTTCTTGCTACAAATAAAAAGAAACCGAATACGATGTATGCCCTAATGGCTAGCGCATATCCTTATTACAATTTCCATTCCGTATGGCGGACAACTGACGGAACCAATTGGGTAAAGCGTGCTGATAAATCTAATTCCCGAAATTATCTTCATTTTCTTGCAAATGGTCTGGGTGTAGAGGGACAGGGCTTATACGACCTTTCATTTGCCATTAATCCTGACAATGAGAATGAAGTATATCTGGGTGCCGTTAATATTTTTAAATCCACTGATGGCGGCGTAAAATTCAGTCCGATAGCAGAGTGGACAGGAAGATACTCCCTTCCCTGGGTTCATGCAGATATTCACCAACTGATATTCGATAAAGATAAAAACCTATACGCTTGTACAGATGGTGGATTGAACAGGTCATCTGATTTTGGAACTTCTTGGACTGATTTAAGTAACGGATTGAATATTACTCAGTTCTATTCAATTAGTTCTTCACGTCAGAATAATAAAATTGTTTCAGGTGGAGCGCAGGATAACGGAAGCCATATTTACAATGGTAGCACATGGAAAAATATCTACGGTGGTGATGGCATGAAAACTATTATTGATTATACCAATCCACAAATTGTATATGTTTCTTTGTATTATGGACGAGTACTCAGGTCAACTGACGGAGGTAATTATTTTAAAGAAATTATTGGAACTCAAAATACACAGGAAAGAGGTTCTTGGGTAACACCTTATGTTCTGCATCCTACAAACCCGAACATTATTTATGTTGGCCTTGAAAATGTTTGGAAATCAACTGATAAAGGTGAGAATTGGACGAGAATTTCTAATTTTCAAAGGACAAATCCGCCAACAACAATAAGGACATTAACTATTTCCGAGAAGAATCCTAACACCCTATATCTTTCTTTTGCGAATAAAATTTATAAAACAACTATGGGAGGAGGCTTCTGGAAATCTGTTGCTACTATGAGTCAATACGTTACTTCAATAGTTGTTGACCCGAAATCTGCAAATAGATATTGGGTTACTTTATCCGGTTATAGTGCCGGAAGTAAAGTAATGTTTTATAACGGTCAAAAATTTGAAAATATTTCTGATGGTTTGCCTAATTTACCGGTCAATTGCTTGGTTGCACAGGGAAATTCACAGAATAGATTATATTGTGGAACTGATGCGGGGGTTTTCACTCGAGATAATGCTAACCGTAAATGGATTACTTTTAATAACGGTTTACCGAATGTTATTATCAATGCTTTGGAAATTCACAGAGGGAGCGGAATGCTACGTGCGGGTACTTATGGCAGAGGTTTATGGGAGGTATCCGTAGTTAATTGCAACTTATCAAGTCCCGAAATTGAAATTGAAGGTAATACCGACTTTTGCGATGGTGATAGCGTTAAACTAACCTGCAAAGGACTTTATAAAACTTATGAGTGGTCCACAGGTAGCAAGAATAAATCAATATGGGTGAAGAAACGCGGACGCTATTCTGTCAGAGTTACAGATGCACAGAACTGTTCTGCAAATTCTGAATCTGTGGATATTACTGTTACAAAAACACCTCCTTTTGTTATTAAAATTATCGGTAATAATCCAATTTGTGAGGGTGATACTTCCACATTAATTGCTTCTACTTTTTCATATAAGCGTTATCACTGGTCTAATGGTGGAGATACAAAGCGTATTAAAGTTACTAAACCCGGAACTTATTGGGTTATCTGTGAGACAAGGGACGGTTGCAAAAAGCGTTCTACAAATGATTTGGTAATAACCACACAGCCAGCCGCTAAAAAACCTATTATTACACTTGTAGGGAACAAACTTGTTTCTTCGGAAGCAAAATCTTATGAATGGTATCTTGACGATAAAAAAATTGCAGGTGAAACCGGAAGAGAGTTACAACCGACTGTATCAGGAAAATATAAAGTCAAAATTACTAATGAAACGGGCTGTACCGCAATGTCCGAACCTTATGAATTTACCAGTGATGTTGATGATGCTGTTAACGAAGTAGTAAAAATTATTCCTAATCCTACTAACGGGCAGTTTAGATTAGTCTGGCGTTCTTCCAATAATTCAATTACCGGTATCAACGTTGTCATTACAAGTTTAACCGGTCGTATTATCATGGATAAGACAATTACGCAATTAAATAATGATGAATTGAATTTTGACCTGTCTGCCGAACCGAACGGAATTTATTTTATCAACATCAATTCAGGTATTAAAACGTCATTTTATAAAATTGTAAAGAATACTGAATAAGGAGTTGCTTATGAATTTCACAAAAGTTGTCAGCTTATTATTGTTTCTAATAGTTTTTGGAGCGGAATTATCGGCTCAACCGGCTATTGATTTCACAAAAAATAAGAATACGAATTTCTTTGATATTCGGAAGAAATATAACGAATATTGGGTTAATGAAAAATCAAATGATGAAAGCGGTTGGAAAAAGTTCAAACGCTGGGAATATTTTTGGGAAACAAGGGTAATGCCGGACGGCTCATTTCCTGATGCTATTGACATTATTAACGAATTATCTGAATTCAAAAAGCAAACACCCGAAATTCAAACTGCACCAAAGTGGTTAAATATCGGTCCCAATTCAAATCCAAAAGCATATAAAAGTGGAGTCGGACGTGTCAATGTCATCAGAATTAAACCTGATGATTATGATGTTATTTGGCTGGGTGCCGCATCCGGCGGCGTTTGGCATTCGAGCAATAGAGGTAAAACTTGGGACGTATTCGACTTTACGGAAGCACTTTCAATTGGGATTTCAGATATTGCGTTTTGCGAATCAAATCCAAAAGTTGCTTATGTAGCAACCGGTGATGCCGATGGTATAGGTGCCGCTTTTTCCACATATTCTTCGGGTATTATTAAAACCACGGATGATGGAAAAACGTGGAATTTTACAAATATTAATTACGCTCTTGCTAATGGAAAAATCGTAGGTGCAATTACAGTTCATCCCAAAAATCCCGATTTAGTATTAGCGGCTACAAGTAACGGTATTTATAAAACAACTGATGGCGGAAAAACTTGGAATGCCAAATCATCTGCCGGATATTTCAGAAAATTTACTCAGCATATTGATAATCCAAATATTATTCTGGCTACTACTTTTTCCGGTTCTAGAAATGCCGCTATTTACAGAAGCACAGATTTTGGAGAAACTTGGACTAAGGTTCAGGCTTTATCAGGAGTAAGAAGAGCCGAAATTAAATTTGCCGCTTCCGAGCCTGATTATGCATATGTTCTATGCACCAGCGGAACTATTTTCCGTTCCGTTTGGAAATCGGTTGATGCCGGTAAGACTTGGAAAAGGACGGCTTCTATTAACAATACTCCTAATATCCTCGGGCGTGATTTAGGTAAGGGAAAAGATAAAACAGTAGGGCAGGGGTGGTACGATTTGGCTCTTGCAGTTTCACCCGGAAATCAGAACGAAATATATACCGGAGGTGTTAATATTTGGAGAAGTACTGATGGTGGTATCACTTTTTCTATGCTTACACATTGGACAGGTGGCTATCATAAACCCTACGTTCACGCTGATATTCATTGCTTGGAATTTGATATTAATACCGGTAAATTTTATTGCGGTAGTGATGGTGGTATTGATTATTCAGATAATCCTGCTTCAAAATGGATTAATTTGAATAAAGGTCTTGCCATTACTCAATATTACAAAATTGCTGTCGCACAAAATAAACCTGATTTTATTTATGGTGGAAGTCAGGATAACGGTACTCATCAGTATAATGCAGGTACTTGGAAACGTGTGTACGGTGGAGACGGTATGGATTGCGCTGTTGATTATAAAGATTACAAGCGTGCTATTATTTCTATGTATTACGGTTCATTTTTTAGGACAAGAAACGGGCGAAGCTTTTCCAAAGTATTGGATAAGAATAAAACACACGAACAGGGTGCTTGGGTTACACCACTGCTTATTAATCCTGTAAACCCATTTAGCTATTATGCAGGCTTTAAAAATTTATGGAAATCTGTTGATGGTGGTTCACATTGGTCGAAAAGTTCCAATTTAAATATTGGTACTTTACTTAATATGGCTATATCCAAAAAAGATACTAACGTTATTTATGTTTCTACTTTTTCGGTTTTAAGCAAATCAACTGACGGCGGTATTACTTTTACCACTATACCCGGAGCGCATTCACCTATTAAAGGTATAACAATTGATGACAATAATCCTCACAGAATTTGGATAGCTGTCGGCGGCTTCAGTAAGTCAAGTAAAGTATTTATGTATGACGGTAAGAAATGGACAAATATGTCTGGCAATATACCTAATGTTCCTGTGAATTGTATCGTTTATCAAAATAATTCTCCTGATAGATTATATATCGGAACTGATTTAGGGCTTATGTTTAGTGATTATAATTCAGGTTATTGGCAGTTTTGGGGTTCCGGTATGCCCAATTTAATTATTTCAGATATTGAAATTGATTATGCCAACAGCAAATTATATGCTTCCTCCTATGGAAGAGGTGTTTGGAAAACAGATTTGAACACCTGCAATGTTGCCCAGCCAAAAATACAAGTTGAGGGTAATACGGAAATCTGTAAGGGTACAAGCGTTAAATTGACTGCCGAGACAAATAGCAATAATATATTATGGTCAACGGGTGAGAAAACGAAATCAATCATTGTTCGTAAAGAGGGCATTTATTCATATTCTCTACCGGATATTGGCAATTGTCCGGTTCGCTCGAAGTCGGTTATTATAAAAGTTTTTTCTGTGCCTAATCTAAAAATAAAACCATTCGGTAATTATCCTGTTTGCAAAGGCGATGAGTTTAATTTATCTCTATCAGCATCGTTCGGCTTCAAGTCTTATGTATGGTCAACAGGTGAAAAAAAACGAAAAATTAAAATCGCAACGCCGGGTAAATATTCACTCGTTGCAACTACACGAGACGGTTGCACTGTTAATGTGGAAATAGTTATTAAAGTTTATGACAAACCGGCAAAGCCAATTATTACTAGATGGAGTGGTACAAAACTTATTTCCTCGCCTGCTGATGCTTACCAATGGTATCTTGATAATGCAGAATTATCCGGTGAAACAAAACGCGAATTAAATATTACAAAAATCGGTACTTATAGAGTAGAAGTTTTTAACAAAAACAAATGCTCTAATATGTCGGATTCCTTAAAGATTATTTCGAGTGTTGATGATAAAACACAAGATGCTATAGCTCTTTATCCCAATCCGACCAATAACAAACTAACTATTGATTTGAGTAATTCCGGTTTAGGTAAAACGAAATTAATTATGAGTGACTTAATCGGTAATATTATTTACAGAAAAAGTTTATCTGCCGCTACGGAAATATTTAATATTGATATGTCCGAGTTCGATGCAGGCGTATATTTTATTAAGATTATTTGTGCTAACAAAACGATTTTCAGAAGAATAATCAAACAATAAATTAATCAATTAAATAGAAAGTAGGGATTATGCTCAGCAGATTGCGTGGGAAATTGCTCTCAAAAACAGCTACGGAAGTAGTTATTGATTGCAATGGTATTGGTTTTTCTGCATATATTTCTCTTTCCACTTATGCCCGACTTCCGGAGCCGGGTGAAGATGTCGAATTGAAAACACTATTGATTAGTAGAGAGGATTCTCTCAATCTTTACGGTTTTGACGATGAAAGCGAAAGAGATGCGTTCAAGCAACTTATCTCAATTAGCGGGGTAGGTGCGAAAACTGCAATTGCAGTTTTGTCATCTCTTTCAGTTGCCGAATTGCAGGAATATATTTTAGCAGGTAATAGCCTTGCTTTACAAAAAATGCAAGGTATCGGCAAGAAAACTGCCGAACGTATTATCCTTGAGCTAAAAGATAAAATCTCTAAATTGCAAGTAGGCGAAACTGATATTCCCGGTAATATTTCAAATGTTGTTAAGCAGGAAGCCATATTGGCTCTTATTGCACTCGGCTTCTCGAACGCATCGGCAGAAAAAGCAGTTAAGAAAGTGATTCAATCAAATAATGAATCTCTTTCGGTTGAATCTCTTATTCGTTTGGTTTTAAATAATTCGTCAAAGTAAATATGTATCTTGTCATTCCTTCTATAGAATTATTGGAGCATAAAAGCAGATGTAGAGTAAACGGTGAACATGGCACGCAGGACTTCTACGGCAAACTCAGCGACATTCCGGAAGATTTGTGCAAACTCTTTCGTCTTGAAAATGTAAAATCAATACAAGTAACAGATATTGATTCTTTTATTGATTATGAAAATAATAATATTGACAATATATGCTTGATGACAGAAGCAACCTTTTTGCCATTCCAAGCATTGAGCAATTGTCAAACTAAAGAAGACTGCCGCAAACTTCTTGAATACGGTGTGCATAGGATTATTCTCGCTGATTACGCCGCCAATAAACCGGCAGAGGTCAAAGAATTAATCAAAGAGTATTCAGACCGAAGAATAATATTTTTTCTGCCTATTAAATCAGGTAAAGTTTATTTTGAGTATTCAAGTCAGGAATACGGATTAATCGAATATTTGGAATATCTTAAATCTCTCGGAGCTACCCGAGTAGTGCTTTCTATTTTGGATAGTGATTCTGAAATTATTCCTGATAAGAATACTATAACCCTACTAAGAGATTATTTCCCGAAATGGACATATCAATATAATGCAATAAACTATTCGGAATTGGAACAAATTAAAATCCTTACAGAATACAATATGGATTCTTTGGTCATTGCCGAATCATTCTATGGCTACAACTTTCCTTGCCAAAAAATTTGGCGTATTGCAGAAGCTCGATTAGATGCTCCGAAAAACAAAATCACTGCCGATTGACTCAATTTCCAATTTTACTTTTAATTTTTTATTATTTATTAAAATAAATAATATAATATCATAATTCTGTCTTGTCAATAACAGGTAAATTTCTTATTTTGAAAAGTTATTATGAACATTTAAAAGAATTATAAATAGAACAATTCTTTTAATTGAATAAAAGATATAACCGGCGATGAAATAGAAAGGAGCAAATACTTAATGCCTCATATAGTTATAGACGGGAAGACCTACGAAGCAAAAGCGGGCAAGACAATTATTCAAGTTGCTTACGAGAATGGTGTCGATATTCCGCATTTTTGTTGGCATCCGGAATTAAGCGTTTCCGGTAATTGTCGTATGTGTCTTGTTGAAGTTGGTTTGCCAAGACGTTTACCGGACGGCTCTTTCGAAACAGATGCTGACGGAAAAACAAAAATCAATTTCTTCCCTAAATTGCAAATTGCCTGCGCAACACAAATTGCTGACGGCATGCATGTCAAAACAAAAACTGAAAACGTAAAGCATACGCAAGAAGCTGTAATGGAATTTATTCTTATCAATCACCCATTGGATTGCCCTATTTGTGATGAAGCAGGACAATGCAAGTTGCAAGAATATGCCTTTACTAATTCACGTGGCGAAAGCAGATTTACAGATATTAAAAATCGTGCTGAAAAAAGACAGTCATGGGGACCTAATGTGCTTTACGATGCAGAGCGATGTATCACTTGTTCGCGTTGTATCCGTTTTGCAAAAGAAGTTGCAAAACAAGATGTCCTTTCGTTTGTTAATAGGGGAGACCGTGTTACAATAAAGGTTTCTGATGGCGCCCAATTTGATAATTCATACAGTATGAACGTTATTGACCTTTGTCCAGTTGGCGCTTTGACTAGCAAGGATTTCCGATTTAAAGCAAGAGTTTGGGATATGGCTTTTAATGATTCGATATGTCCGGGCTGTTCACGTGGTTGCAATATTAAGATTGGAACCAGAAGTAACGAAATTCTGCGTTTCGAGCCTAAAGCAAATCCTTATGTAAATAAATTCTCGATGTGCGATTACGGACGGCTAACTCAATACGAAAAGTATAATCTAAACAGAGTAAATGAACCTATCATAAAGAAAAACGGTAAGCAGGAATCTGTTAAATGGGACGAAGCCCTTAAAGAAGCCGCTTCTCGTCTTTCTCAATACAAGGGAAGCGAGATTATGGTAATTGGTTCCGCTTATGCCACAAACGAAGATAGCTACTTACTTTCCCAATTTGCTAAAAAAGTTCTGAAAACAGATAATATGGATTTCCAATCTTGGAATGATGATATTTTCAAAGATGATTTCCTAAAAACTAATGATAGGACACCAAATGCCGCAGGTGCAAAACTCTTCGGTATTTCGCCATCAAAATATGCTGTTTCTCTTGATGAACTCGCTGATAAGATAAATATCGGCAGTATTAAGGCTGTCTATTCTCTTGATGATGACTTTGAACAGTATCCCGAATTATTATCTGTATTCGATAGCCTCGAACTGCTTATTGTCCATGCAAATAATCATTCGGAACTAACTGAAAAAGCCGATATTGTTTTTGCCGCTTCTGCTTTTGTCGAAAGTGAAGGTACGTGGATTAACATTGACGGACGTGTTCAACATTTTGAGCCTGTTCTCATTACTAATGAGAATCAACGTTTAATGGGACTTAAGATGGGACGCCTTGCTCAATTTGGTCATCATAATGACAGATGGCACCAAAACGAAGTAAGGAATACGAAACCCGATTGGAAGATTATTCAGCAGATTGCAAATAAAATGAAAGCTTCTTGGCAATTCAAATCCAGCGAAGATGTTTTCAAAGAGATTACAGGAAAATTTGAAGCATTAAAAGGTTTCTCCTATGCACTTTTGGACGAATATCAAGGTTTGACTCTCGGTAAGGCGGCTACGCCCGACCCGAAAATTCCTGAATATAAGTCCCACAAATTGAAACCTAATTAATATTTTGAAATTATTAAGAATAAAAAAAATTAACAATATATAGTTTATTTATGAATGAAGTTTTTTGGATATTGATTGAATCGCTGATTAAAGCACTTGCCATTTTCACAATGGTTCTCGTTGTTTTCGGTGCTTTCGGCGTTTGGCTCGAAAGGAAAGTTTCCGCTTGGGTGCAGATGCGTATTGGTCCAAATAGGGTAGGACCTTTCGGATTACTTCAACCCTTTGCAGATGTTTTCAAACTCTTTTTCAAGGAAGATTTAATTCCTGATGCCGCAAACAAGCAAATTCATCGATTAGCTCCGATTATTACTTTGGGTATTGCTATATCCGTGTTTGCTGTTGTTCCTGTTGCCGGTGATTTACACATCAACGGTAGAATAATACGTATGGGACTTGCGCCGGATATAAACATTGCAGTTCTGTATGTTTTGGCTATGACATCTGTCGCTGTTTACGGAATAACTCTCGGCGGCTGGTCGTCCAATAATAAATATTCCCTGCTTGGGGCGCTTCGCTCCTCTGCACAGATGATTTCTTATGAACTCTCTATGGGTTTGGCTATTGTTGCTTTAATTATGGTTACAGGTACTTTCTCAATTTATGATATTGTATTGGGACAAGCTAATTGGCACTGGAATATTTTCTTCCAACCGCTCGGTTTTCTAGTCTTTATCGTCTCTTCATTTGCTGAGACTAACCGTACACCCTTTGATTTGCCGGAAGCAGAACCGGAACTTATTGGCGGTTACAATACAGAATATTCCGGTATGAAATTCGGTATGTTCTTCCTTGCGGAATATGCCAATATGGGTGCCGCTTCGGTCATTATGACTTTACTTTATTTCGGTGGCTGGCATTTACCTATTTCCGAAACTACGCTTGGGTTGGAGTCCGGTACTATCTTTGTTGTTCTCTTGCAATTTGCAGTCTTTATGTTCAAGGTACTTGCACTATTATTCTTCTTTGTTTGGGTCAGATGGACAGTTCCCCGTTTCCGTTACGACAAATTAATGAATCTCGGTTGGAAAGTGCTTTTGCCTTTGGCGATTTTGAATGTTGTTTTGACAGGAATTTTCCTCTTGTTATTTGACTAATTATTTTGGAACAATTGCGATAATAATCTATGAATAGAAAAGAAAATACAGAAGCTCAAAGAATGACATTTTGGGAAAGATTATATCTTCCTGAAATTGCTCGCGGTATGGGGCTGACTTTTAGGGAACTTTTTAAACCTAAATTTACCCGACAGTATCCCGAAGAAAGATTTGAACCTAATGGCTCTTATCGCGGAAGACCGGTTTTAGTGCAGGAAGAGACCGGTGAAAGATGTGTTGCCTGTGGTCTTTGCGCCCGTGTTTGTCCTGCTCTTGCTATCGAAGTGCAAGCGGCTGAAACCGAACGCGAAAAGGAACGCTACCCCGAAAAATTTGAAATCAATATGTTACGTTGTATTTATTGCGGCTTCTGCGAAGAAGCTTGTCCCGAAGAGGCTATCGTTATGAGCAAAGACTACGACTTAGTATTTCAGACTCAAGAGGAAGCAATTCTTGGTAAGGATAAACTCGAAATTCCAATTGCTCAATTACAGGCTCGATTGGAATATTTACGCCAATATAAATAATTCTAAACACAATTTTAATTTAAAAAGAGGCTGTCTAAAAAATGACAGCCTCTTTTTTTTAAAGAACTAAGGCATATTGCAGAGTGCGGTTTTGTCTTGTAAGCCCCCTCTCGGGAGGGGGTTTGGGGGTGGGTTAATGAGAGACATACAGACGCACTCTGCCAGAGTGTTCAGCTTTTTCTAATCGTATCCTTTAGGTTATGGTGCTGAATATTTTGGCTGTTCCCGCCCTCGTCCATTGGAAGAGGATTTTGGTGAGGGGTCAGCTGTATTTCTTTTCAGTTCCCATCTGCAAGAGGATGGCGATGTGTGTCTGTCATTGGTGCATCATCTCTCTTAACAAACAACCGAACATCTTGACGATGCACTTCATTACTATTTAGGTAATTTAATAGTCAGTTCATAAAAGAATAGAATGGTACTTAATAATATTCTTTCAAGAATTCTGAATTCACCATATTTAATAAATCGTAAACCACAATTTGAATCATTCTATTAAAATCTATATCGAAATATTATTGAATGTATTGGCTTATCAAAAATCAATTGTTTACTGAAGAATAATGTAGAACCATAATCAATGGAAAAATTCTTATAACCTAAGCCAATTCGTCCAATTGCACTAATACCTTGGTAATTATCATTTTGCGAATCTAGCTTTAGTGTACCAAGTCCTATTAGTAAATCAGTATGTACAAATAGATTAATATTTTCACTATTTATTTGCCACGAGATACCGGGTAACAAATTTAAACCCCAAGCTTTCTCATCTAAATATTTGCCGGCATAACCATTGATTTCAAATATAGCAGAGAAAGAGAATAATCCGTTGTTATGATTAATAGGTATTAAAAAGTTAAAACCCAAACCATATAGATTAGTATTATTATCACCGAAATAATAACCTGCAGAAACCTGTGCGGATAAACTGCTATCAATTATTGTGGTAGAATCATTCTTTTCTTGCGAATAAGACAGGTGTGAGAATAGTAAGAAAAACGTAATTACAATCAGAGTTTTTTTCATAACAAATATCCTTCATAATACAACAAATTTGAACATAGTAACAATTATTCATACGAACATTTTTATTTGTTGTTTCAATTTGTTTATGAAAAAATAAATAACTATTTGAGCAGGTAGTGGCGTGAGCAAAACAGGTTCTACATATCTTGAACAATAAGAATATTGTTACTATTTGTTTAATAAATTATCAACTTCTTTTTTTAGTTTTGGTAAATGATTTATTACAATACCCCAAATGACCTCATCGGAAACCGTGTCGTATCCGTGAATAATTCTGTTTCGAGTGTCAACAATTTTTCATGCATTTGTTAGTTTTAGTTCACTATCTTTTTCTAAAATCCGTTTCATAGCTTCACCGATTATTTCGAGATTTCTCTCGACTGCTCGTTTTGTTTTAATATCTTTAATATAATCGTTAAAGATTCTCTCTCCTTCATTAAAAAAACTATCGATTTCGTTGATTGCCGAAAGAATATCAAATAACAAACTTTTTATTTCATTATCCATAAATTAAAACTCTTGAATTATTGACAGATTCTTTAAAAAACGGATTTTTAATTGCCTTCTCTTCAAGTAAATCAATTTTTCGCTTAAATAAATCTTCTAATGAAAATTTGAAATCAAAATAATTGTCGGCATAATTACGCAATTCAATTTCATCAAAGCGTACCAGCAAATCTATATCACTTTCGCTTGTAAAATTCCCATTGCTTACCGAACCAAAAACATATAATTTGGTAACCTTGTATTTTTTACAAAGTTCAATCAATTTGTCAATATTTCTTTCAATCGGATTCATATTGCAAATGTAACAAAATTTACTAATATTTCCACAATTTATTTTTATTGAATGTTAAAACGCTGAAAAGCGATTGTTTAAGGTATAAAATTTACTTCCTGTCTTTCCAATTCCACCATTTTAGAAGGTCGGGGGCGGGGTTTGGTTCGCTTGCATAGTAAACGGCACAGCGGAAAACATAAAGCAAACATTTGTCTTGTTTGGTCTCTGTGATTTCGCAAAGGCGCTCATACATTTGCTCCGGTGATTCCTCTCTTAATTCTTCGGGAGAATTATAACCGAGCGAATATAAATCATCGGCAATGGATTTCCCAACACCGGGAATTGCTTTCAACTTCTTTATTGCCTCAATTTTTGCAATCATTTACATTCTTTCTGGTGCGGAAATACCCAAAATAGCAAGTCCGTTACGCATAGCCGTGCGTGTCATCATAATTAAATGCAAGCGGGCATTCTGCAAATTCTCTTCGCTGCCGATAATGCGGCAATCGTGATAGAAAATATGAAAATCAGCCGCTAAATCTCGCAGGTAATCTGCAAGAATTTGCGGTTCGGATTTTTCACCTGCTGTTCGGACAACATCGGGGAATTTGGAAAGCGTCTTTATGAGCTTGATTTCCTGTTTTTCACGCAGTAGGGCAGAGTCGAATGTGTCTTCTATTGTAACGCCGCGTTCTTTTGCTTTGTCCAAAACAGAGCAAATTCTTGCGTGAGCGTATTGCAGATAGAAAACGGGATTTTTGTCGCTTTGCTCGCGTGCCAATGCCAAATCGAAATCCAAATGAGTGGAAACACTTCGCATAATGAAGAAGAATCGCACCACATCGGCGCCGACTTCTTCTATCAGTTCGTCAAGTGTATAACTTTTGCCTGTGCGTTTAGACATTTTTATTTGTTTGCCGTTTTCCGAAAGGGTTACGAATTGATAAATCAGCACCTTGACTTTTTCAGCATCATAACCGAGTGCTTTCAGAGCGGCAAGAACATCGGGATATGTTGCAATATGGTCTGCACCGAAAACATCAAGCATCAAATCATAGCCGCGTTTGAATTTATCAATGTGATAGGCAATGTCCGGGAGACGATAGGTCGGCTCACCTGTGGATTTGACAATTACGCGGTCATCTTCCATTCCGAGTTTTGAAAGAGCAAGCCATAGCGCTCCGTCTTTTTCATAAGCCAAATCTTTGGCTTTGAGTTCGTTAATTACTTCCTCGATTTTTCCTTTTTCGTAAAGAGTGCTTTCGTTGAAATATACATCGTGCTTAACATTTAGCGATTGCATTGTTTGCGAAATACGGGCAAAGCACCATTTTTCGGCGTCTTTGCGGCATAATGATAAATCTTCATCAGCCCCGTTTATTAGTTTATCTGTGTATTTTTCAATTATTTCAGCGGCAATTTCTTTTACATATTCTCCGTGATAGCCGTCTTCGGGGAATGGGTAATTCTCGTCTTTGATTTTTTGCATATATCGAGCATAAACGGATTTGCCGAGAATGTTCATCTGGTTGCCGGCATTATTGAAATAGTACTCACGTGATACCTTCCAGCCATTCCATTCGTATAGATTTGCAACAGTATCACCTATGCAGGCATTTCTGCCGTGTCCGAGGTGCAATAAACCGGTAGGATTTGCGCTGACATATTCGATGTTTACGGTTTTACCTTTGCCGATTGTATTCTTGCCGAAGTCATCAGCTTTGTCGGCTATTTGCACAAACAAATCCTGATAATACTTTTCGTTGAACTTGATATTAATAAATCCAGCACCGGCAATGTTAATATCATCAATAATCGAACGGTCGTAGTCCAAATGTTCAATGATTGCTTCTGCAATTTTGCGTGGCGGCTGCTTTAGTTGCTTTGCCAATTGCATAGCAATATTTGTGGATAAATCGCCGTGTTCGGGATTTTTCGGCTCTTCAAAAAAGAGTTTAAATCCATCGTTCACATTGATATTATTGAGAGCATTTATAAATAATTTAATCAAAAAATCCAAGTTCATATTTTACATTCCTCTTCTGTATTTACCGCCGATTTCATAAAGTACCTGAGTAATTTCACCCATAGATACGTCTTCCACAGTATTTAGTAGTTCCTCAAAAATATTACCGCCCGATAGAGCTTTCTCGCGCAATCTCCTCAATGCTTCTCTTCTCTTATCTTTGTGTGTCTCTTTGAAATCGGCAAGTTGTTTTAATCTTGTTTTCTTCTCTTCTTCACTTGCTCTTGTTATTTCCATTTGTCCGTAAGGATTGCTCGGCTCCTCGGGTAAATAAGTATTCACACCGATAATCGGATATTCACCGCTCTGTTTCAGTGATTCATAATAAAGCGACTGTTCCTGAATTTTCGAGCGTTGATATTGGGTTTCCATTGCACCGAGTACACCGCCGCGTCTGGAAATATGCTCGAATTCCATTAAAACGGCTTCTTCTACCAAGTCCGTTAGCTCTTCAATAATGAATGTGCCTTGATTAGGATTTTCATTATATAGCATACCGAATTCTTTGCTTAATATCATTTGTATTGCCATTGAACGGCGAACTGATTCTTCTGTCGGTGTCGTTACTGCTTCATCGTACGAATTTGTATGCAATGAATTACAATTATCATAGAATGCCAGCAAACCCTGCAATGTTGTGCGAATATCGTTAAAATCAATTTCCTGTGCATGGAGTGAGCGACCTGATGTTTGAATATGATATTTCAACTTTTGGCTTCGCTCATTTGCTCCGTATTTCTCTTTCATAGCAATAGCCCAAATACGCCTTGCTACTCTGCCAATCACACTGTATTCCGGGTCCATTCCGTTCGAGAAGAAGAAAGATAAATTAGGTGCAAAGTCATCTACATCAATACCTCTGTTCAGGAAATATTCCACATAAGTAAATCCGTTAGCAAGTGTAAAAGCAAGCTGTGTAATAGGGTTAGCACCTGCTTCCGCAATGTGATAACCACTAATACTCAATGAGTAATAATTCTTAATTTTGTTTTCGGACAGATATTTCTGCAAATCGCCGATTAAACGCATAGCAAAATCAATTGAGAATATACAAGTATTTTGCCCTTGGTCTTCTTTTAGCATATCGGCTTGAACAGTACCTCTCAGTTTACGGAAAGTTCCGATTTTAAGGGCTTCTTTTTCTTCATCACTTAACTTTTTGCGTTCGGCTTCCGCATTTTGCAGTTGCCTCTTGTATGCAGTCATAAAATAGAAGGCAACCATAATAGGAGCAGGTGCATTAATCGTCATTGAAACCGATGTAAACGGGTCTGTCTGCTCAAATCCTTTAAGCAAAATATCCATATCGTCAATAGTGCAAATTGATACACCGCTTTCTCCAATTTTGCCGTATATGTCCGGCTCTTCTGCAGGGTCTTCGCCATACAAAGTTATTCCGTCAAATGCAGTGGAGAGGCGTTTGGATTTATCGCCTTTTGTTAGATAGTGAAAGCGTTTATTTGTTCTCTCGGGACCACCTTCGCCAGCAAATTGGCGTTTCGGGTCTTCACTTGTTCGCTTGAATGGGAAAACCCCTGCTGTAAATGGATAATAGCCGGGTAGATTTTCCTTATATAAAAATCTCAGCAGCTCAGCCCATGATATGAATTTAGGTAATGAAACCTTTGGTACCGCTGTACCGGACAAACTCTTTCTGAATAATTCCAAAGAGTATTCACGACCTTGTATGTTATATTTTAATTCCTCTTGATTGTACTGTTCTTTGATTTCGTCCCATTGAGCCAATTTCTTTTTGGAATCTTCTGACAGCAATTCCCATTTTGCCTCAAAGAGTTGTTTAAGTTTTTCCATTACTTCGGGTTCGTCTATTTGCTTAACACTTTCTTTAAGTGCTTGAACATCTAAAGCCAGCTCAACTTGTTCTTCAACATATTTGTGGTAATTCCTAACTGTTTCGGATATTTCCGCTAAATAATTAATACGCTTATTCTCAATTAAACCGAAATCTCGTTGCATATCTGTCGGTAAGATTTCAATATAATGATGTTTTACACCTAAATCTCCGTCTTTTTTATCCTCAAGTACTTTGATTAAGTTCTTGAAAAACTTATTAACTCCGTGATTGTTGAATTGATTGCTACTCGTTGCAAAAATCGGTAAATCAAGTTCAAGCAGTGGTGTTGTATGCGGAACTTTTAGATTATGCGTCCTAATGTAATGTATTATGACTTCTCTTAAAGCATCTTCTGAACCTTTTTTCTCAAATTTATTAATTATAATATAGTTAGCATAATCGAGCATATCAATTTTTTCAAGTTGTGTGGGCGCTCCGTATTCTGCCGTCATAACGTAAACAGATAAATCGGATAAATCCGTAATACCACTATCGCCCTGTCCGATTCCGCTTGTTTCTACAATTATAATATCAAAACCGCAGGATTTTAGAATACTAATAGAATCTTCCAATGAGTGGCTTAGCTCGTTAGCACTACCGCGAGTGGCAAAACTGCGGAAATATACTCTGTCATTATATATTTGGTTGTAGCGTATGCGGTCCCCGAGTAATGCGCCGCCCGTTTTACTTTTGGAAGGGTCAACTGCAAGGACACCGACTTTTACATTATCCGTATATGTGATAAATCTTCCGATTAATTCGTCAATCAGCGAACTCTTACCACTACCGCCCGTACCTGTAAAACCTATAACAAGAGACTTGCCTTTGTTATGTTTTTTATATAAATCACGTAATTCATCAATTTTGTCATTATTTTCAGCGGCATTCTCAAAAAATGTAATTTGCTTTGCAATATCCAAATGCTTATGTGTATCGTTTGCCTCAATAGTACTTTTATTGATTTCTATGACTTTTTCATTCTTTTCTTTATATTCCTTAACGCGCTTGATAATATCTTCGGCAATTCCCGTAATACCAAGTGTTTGTCCGTCTAGAGCGTGATAGAGACGTGTTACGCCGTACTCTTCCAATTCCTCAATTTCCGAAGGCAGAATAACACCGCCGCCGCCGCCGAATACTAATTTATCGGTTGCATTAAATCGTTTAAGTTCATCAATTACATATCGAAAATATTCATTGTGTCCGCCTTGATAACTTGATATTAATAAAGCATCAACTTCTTCTTGAATAGCAACTGTAATTACTTCCCTGACCGAACGATTATGTCCCAAATGAATAACTTCGGCACCGAGTTGTTGAAGCAATCGCCGAAATATGTTTACGGACACATCATGTCCGTCAAATAGTGCAGTTGCCGTTAAAACTTTTATATTACTCATAATTATCTCCAAATTCTTTAATTAGCGGTTTTTTAAGACGTTCAAAAAAACTTTTGTTTTAACCTGCGATTTTTTTATTATCCATACCTGCCACAGCAACAGTAACAGCGGCATCACCTGTTACATTTGTTACTGTTCGCATCATATCAAGTATTCTATCAACTCCTAATATTAATGCGATACCTTCAGGAGGAATATTGACTGATTGCAAAATTAGAACAAGCATAATGATACCTACACCCGGTACGGGAGCGGTTCCTATTGATGCTAATACTGCTGTTATAACGATTGTAAGTTGTCCTGCAATACCTAACTCAATTCCATAAACCTGTGCAATAAATATTGCCGCAACTCCTTGATATAGTGCTGTTCCGTCCATATTAATTGTTGCACCGAGCGGTAGCACAAAACCTGATATTTCCTTATTAATTTTCAGATTATTCTCTACACAATCAAATGTTACCGGCAGTGTTGCCGCACTCGAACTTGTAGAAAATCCAATTGCTTGTGCATTCCTCATTCCCTTAAAAAAATGTCCGGGACTCATTCTCCCGAATATCTTTACAATTAAAGGATATACAACAAAAGTATGCAATAACAATGCAAAAATAACCGCAAACATATACCATATCAAAGTGGAAAGTATAGAATATCCGAAATCAGCCACGGTCGCCGCAATTAAGGCAAAAACACCATAAGGAGCGATTAGCATAATAAAACCTACCATCTTTACCATTACTTCGCTTACTCCCTCGAAGAAGTCAAGCAATGGTATTGCCTTTTTCCGATTGATAAATGTTATTGTTATACCGAAAAAGACAGCAAAAAAGACTATTTGCAACATTCTTCCTTCTGAAATTGCATTAAGTGGATTTCTCGGGACAATATTTACGAAAAAATCTACAATATCTATTCCCGTATCGCCGCCATCAAGCGTAACTTTACTCTTGTCATAATCCGCCATAAGTCGCATTTTCGCATCTTCGGATACACGTGTTCCGGGAGCTATTATATTTGCAGTTCCTAAACCTATTGTTATCGCAATAACAGTAGTTGTTATGTACAATGCAAGAGTTCTGAAACCTATTTTCCCCAGTCGCTTAACATCATTAAGACTTGCCGCTCCGACTATCAATGTCGCTATAACCAAAGGTATAGCAAGGAATCTGAGCAACCTGATAAAGATAGTACCAATTGGTTTTATCATCGTTGCCGCTGTTTCCGGCTTAGAGACAGCTACAATATTTTCAAATACTTTTGTCTCGCCATCTTTAACTATATGTAGTGTAACAGTTTTAGTATTGTCTTTTAGGCTGTGGAAAAAATTAACAATGCCGGGTTGTTCATCTGCAGAATATTTCGCCAATGTATCACCGGAAGAAATATAATAGACAGTGTTCCAGTCTGCTCTTTCGGTTTTAACCGTTTTGCCGTCAATTCTATTTTTTACAACTATCGTATGGTGGTCCACATGAAAAATAATCCCGAATATTGTTCCGAGAGCGAGAGCTAATAGTATTTTAATATGTAATGGAATTTTTTTCATTCATTAATCAAAAGAACACAGTCCCTATAAAAGAGACTGTGTTAAATAATATATTTATAGTTTATTTCAACAGACTACGTGAAATGACAAGACGCTGTATTTCGCTTGTTCCTTCGTAAATTTCTGTAATTTTTGCATCGCGTAGATAACGCTCTGCATTGAAATCTTCCGTATATCCGTAGCCACCGTGTATTTGTAAACATTTGTTAGCGCAGAACGATGCAACTTCAGATGCTTTTAGCTTGGCGGCGGCTGATTCCATTGAATAGGGAATACCTGCATCTTTTAGTTTTGATGCACGCCAAGTAAGAAGCCATGCAGATTGATATTCTACCCACATATCTGCAATCATCCATTGTATTGCTTGCAAGTTAGCAATCGGTTTGTCGAATTGGATTCTTTCTTTGGAATACTTAATTGCATCTTCAATTGATGCACGGGCGATACCGAGTGCCTGCGAAGCAATGCCAAGACGACCGCCGTCCAATGTTATCATTGCTATTTTAAATCCTTTATTCAATTCACCGAGTAAATTTTCTTTGGGTATTTCACAATTTTCAAGAATAATTTCAACAGTGGACGAACCCCTGATACCGAGTTTCTTCTCTACTTTGCCAATGCGGTACCCCGGAGTATCTCTATCAACTATAAATGCTGATACGCCGCGTGTTTTCATACCTGGGTCTGTCGAGGCAATGAGAACGAAAACTTCGGCTTCTTTACCGTTTGTAGCAAATAACTTGGAGCCGTTCAAAACCCATTTATCCCCAACTAATTTTGCTGTTGTCTTAGTTGCACCCGAATCCGAGCCGGCACCCGCTTCTGTTAATGAGAAACTTCCGATTTTTTTGCCTGAAAGCAAATCGGGAAGATATTTCTGTTTTTGTTCCTCTGTTCCGAATCTATTAATTGGGTCGCAAACCAGAGATGAATGAGCGGAAATAATTACACCGGTTGATGCACAATGACGCGATACTGCTTCTACTGTAAGCATATAGGAAACAGCATCCATACCTGCACCACCATATTCAGTCGGAAAGTTTACTCCCATTAACCCGAGTTCCGATGCTTCTTTTATTATTTCCTCCGGGAAACGATGATTTCGTTCGTTTTCTGATGCTTCGGGGGCTATCCTATCCTGTGCAAATTTCTCTACCATATCTCTGAGCATTAACTGCTCTTCGGTCAATAAAAAGTCCACATTATGTTGCATTTATTACTCCTTTTATTTTTTATAATTTTGTGAAAAGTATTTTCATTTTTAGATTTTCAATATATGAAAAAATTTGCTTTAATTGATAAAAATCTTAAAGAAAATTGTAAAATAATTTTGTTTATATCTTAATATATCATATATTGAGATTTAATGAAATTCTTTTCATTATACTGATTATTTGTATTTAAGATTAATTCATTTTGTAACAAAACTGTATTGAGGTATAATTATGTCACCAAATTATTTTCTATCCGAAGAACAAAAATTATTAAGAGACACTGTGCGTAAATTTGCGGAAGAAGTGATTAAACCACTTGCCGCCGAACTTGATGAAAAAGAAGAATTTTCTTACGAATTAACTAAACAGATGGCTGAACTCGGGCTTTTCGGCGCTTTTCTGCCTGCTCAATACGGTGGAAGTGAACTCGATTATGTAGCCTATATTATTGCTGTCGAAGAACTGGCACGTGTAGATGGTTCGCAAGCCGCAACGGTTGCCGCCCATAATTCGCTCGGGGTTGGTCCATTATACTATTTCGGTAACGATGAGCAAAGGAATAAATATTTGCCAAAACTTGCCGAGGGGAATTTATGGGGTTTCGGACTTACGGAACCGGAAGCCGGCTCTGATGCCGGCAATACACAAACAACCGCTGTAAAAGACGGAAATGAATGGGTCATTAACGGCTCTAAAATTTTTATTACAAATGCTTCTACCGACATTACACTCGGTTCTACCGTTCTTGCGGTTACAGGTACAAAGGAAGACGGACGCAAGGAAATGACTTGCTTCCTTGTCGAAAACGGTACTCCCGGATTTACTACGAAAAAAATGAAAGATAAAATGATGTGGCGTGCATCAAATACTTCGGAATTATATTTTGAAGATGTTAGAGTTTCCGAAGATAGCATACTCGGCAAACCCGGAGACGGTTTTAAACAAATGCTATCCACTCTTGACTATGGACGCCTCTCTATTGCCGCTATGGGACTTGGACTTGCTCAGGGCGCTTATGAACTTGCATTAAAATATTCTAAGGAAAGAAAAGCATTCCGCAAACCTATTTCCACTTATCAGGCAAATGCTTTCAAACTTGCCGATATGGATATGGGTCTCGAAATGGCTCGTTTATATCTTTATAGCGTTTGCCGTATGGCTAATAATAAACGCCGCATCACAAAAGAATCCGCAATTTGTAAACTCTACTGCTCGGAGCTTGCTCATATGAACGCAAATCATTGTGTGCAGATTCTCGGCGGCTATGGTTTGATGAAAGAATATGGAGCGGAAAGATTTTACCGTGACCAAAAACTTCTTGAAATAGGGGAAGGTACAAGCGAAATTCAGCGTTTGGTTATTTCGCGTCAAATCGGTTGCTACGAATATTAATAATTACTGTAATTACCATTAATTCCAATATTAATTAAAAATCCTCGTTTTAATTACGAAAAGTATTTGATTAATATAATGTAGGAAGAAAATGGAATTACAACAAAAGCCGGCGACTGACCAAAGATTAGTCTCTATAATAAATAAAATCGGCGATATTACGGAATATCAAGATGCTTCGGTTATCAGCAGAGCTGTTATTAAAAAGTCCACTGGTTCAATTACATTCTTTGCGTTTGATAAAGGGGAAGGACTGAGTGAGCATACAGCACCCTTTGACGCATTTGTCAATGTGATTGAGGGCAAAGTGGAAATCATTATTTCAGGGAAAGCATATATACTCGAAAAAGATGATATAATCATAATGCCGGCTAATGAGCCGCACGCCCTAAAAGCAATTGAAAAATTCAAAATGCTACTTGTTATGATTAAAGATTAAAAAGAGACTATTGATTAATATCATATAATTAAACCGCACCTTAAAAGAAGATGCGGTTTTGTTTTTCGGCTGTTCACGCCCTCGCCCTTTTGGAGAGGGCTAGGGTGAGGAGCGGCTGTTTTGAAACACACCACCCCGTCCTTGCTTCGCAAGTCCACCCCTCCTAAAATTAGGAGGGGAAAATAATAATTGCATTTCTTTTTCTCTCCTTGCTAAGGAGAGAT
>CAZOOR010000001.1:0-119414 GCA_964581505.1 uncultured Hyphomicrobiales bacterium | reverse complement strand
CCCCCTCCAAAGGGGGACAAACAGGGCTTTTCATTGTGTTTGCCTTATGTTTTTTAAAACACCCCGTCCTGACGCTGAGCGTCAGTCCACCCCTCTGCAGATGGGAATTAAAAACACATCCTCCCCCGCCGCTTTGCGACACCCCCTCCAAAGGGGGACAAACAGGGCTTTTCATTGTGTTTGCCTTATGTTTTTTAAAACACCCCGTCCTGACGCTGAGCGTCAGTCCACCCCTCTGCAGATGGGAATTAAAAACACATCCTCCCCCGCCGCTTTGCGGCACCCCCTCCAAAGGGGGACAAACAGGACTTTTCATTGTGTTTACATTTGTTTTTTTTATATAGACGCTCCAAATGTAAGAAAAGTTACAGAGAAAAGCAAAATTATTTAATAATTTGATTAAATCATCAAGAGAGTCGGGCTGAGAGTGGGTGTTTTGTATTATATTTCCCGACCCCAAAACCCACTCCCGAGAGAGCCTATCTCTCCTCAATGGCTGTGTCAGACGTTTCTAACCGTACCCTGAAGGATGCGGTTTGAAACAGCCGACATAGCTTGAAAGGCAGAACAGCCGAACACTCCGCCGCTTCGCGGCACCCCTCTGCGAGAGGGGAATTAAAGGCAAAAGGCATAGATGCTTTGCTGCTGTTTTCCGGATTGGCTTCGCCGCTGCCTTATGGATTCTTCGCCTTTGGCTCAGAATGACGAACGATTTTGTTGTAAAAACCGTACCCTGAAGGATGCGGTTTGAAACAGCCGACACAGCTTGAAAGGCAGAACAGCCGAACACTCCGCCGCTTCGCGGCACCCCTCTGCGAGAGGGGAATTAAAGGCAAAAGGCATAGATGCTTTGCTGCTGTTTTCCGGATTGGCTTCGCCGCTGCTTTCTGGATTCTTCACTTCACTACGTTTCGTTCAGAATGACAAACGTTTGTTTTGTAATAACCGCATCCTTTAGGGTGCGGTTTGATAAAGCCGAACATATTGCTATAAAAAACGGGGTTAATTAAAAAATTAACCCCGCAGTCTATGAGAGAGTAAATCATAGATTAGAAATCTTGTTTGAGTTGCTTCAATACCTGTTCGTAGGCATTCTTTACATTTTTGTCCGTAACGAAATAATTCTCAATAGCCTGACAGGAATGAAGTACTGTCGAATGGTCTCTACCCCCGAAATTCGCACCAATGCTTTTCAGTGAAAGCTGGGTTAGATGTTTAGCAAGATACATAGCCATTTGCCGAGCAAGAGCAACCTCATGCTTTCTAAGCTTGGACTCCATAACATCAATGGGAATACCATAATAATTAGAAACAACTTGCTTTATATTATCAATAGTAATAATCTTCGGTTCGTTATTAGTAGTACCCTGGACAATTTCTTTTACCAATTCAAGTGTAAGTGGACGATTGTCCATAGTAATTCGGGCAAACAAACTAATTAATATACCTTCGAGTTCTCGAATATGACTCGTAACATTCCGAGCAATGTATTCGATAATTTCTTGCGAAAGCTCAAGCCCCTCATCTTGGCTTTTCTGACGGAGAAGTGCCACACGCATTTCGAAATCAGGGAACTGAATATCAGCGGTCAGCCCCCACTGGAATCTGGAAATCAATCTTTCGTCCACATCTTTCATTTCTTTTTGGTGGCGGTCGCTTGTCAGGATAATTGGTTTACCGGCTTGGTGCAAAGCATTAAAAGTATGGAAGAAAATATCTTGAGTTTTTTCCTTGCCCGCAAATGAATGAATATCATCGACAATTAATATATCCGCCATTCTGTAATAATAAGTAAAATCATTTATCTTATTATTCTGAACAGCATTCAGATAGTCCAAATAGAACCTTTCACCGGTAGTATATGCAACCTTAATATTGCGATATTTGCTTATAAGGCTATTACCGATTGCCTGCACAAGATGGGTTTTGCCAAGTCCTGTTTTACCGAATATAAACAGCAGATTATATTTAGAATTACCAGGATTATCGCATATTGCCTTAGCGGCAGAATAAGCCAAATTATTACTATCACCAACAATATAATTATCGAAAGTATAACGTGAATTCAGGAAAGACGGAAATTCACGAAACATATCCGGTTTCTGACTAAACGGCAATGATTGCTGTGCAGCTGATTTCTTTTTCCTGAGAGCCGGTACTTTTATTGTCCTATTTTCTAAGCTATCCCCATTGTCGTCAATAACGACATTATATTTTAGACTAACGCCTTCACCAATAGAATGTTCAATAGTTCTCGAAAGTAAATCGGAATAATGTTCATCAATCCATTCACAAAAAAATTGACTCGGAACCTGTAAAATCAATTGGTTATTATCATACTCAATTGCTTTTATAGGTTTGAACCAAGTGGAATAAACTTGATTTGAAACATTGTCCTTAATAATATTTAAACATTTCGCCCAATAAGCATCAGCTTTACCATTACCGTTAATTCTAATATCTATATGACTGTCATCTATTGTTTGTATATTTTTCTTTGTAGCAATTTTAGACACTACAACCTCCGTCACAAAAGTTTTATTAAACTGTATAAAAAAATACCTGTTTATTCTTCGAGCATTTATTAAATGCAAACACTCCTACTTTCCTCTTTTCCATACACTCTAAGAGGATACATAAAATCATAATCTCAATACCTTTTTCTCATCTCAAGAAGATTCAACAAAACAGCATACAAATTTAATCCCAAATAATAAGATACGCTCGTAAACCCTCTTTATTAGCCGCTTCCGGCTGTTTGGCATAAAAAATGATTACTTACATATATCAAAAAGAAAATCGTTTTTTGCCAAAGCGTCTGATGTAAATTTTAAAAGAATTTTCTATTAAAACAAGAATAAAATTTTATTTTTTATAAATATATTTCTTGGAAAATTCAAAGTTTATAGTTTTCAATTACTTATCTATTTATAATTTTTTAATTAATATTTACATTTGTACACTATGAGTGTAACTTATTATTGATTAATTGGTTATAGTAATGTTAAGCTTTATTGTTTTTAATAATTATTTGTGAAAGCTTAGAAAAATACTAAATTGCAATGTTCATAAATTCAAAAATTCTAATAACTTGTATGAAGCCACTTAACAAAAAAATATTAATTCTTGTATTGATGTTATTTTTTTCATTTTCTCAGATTTTTGCCCAATGGGACAAAATCACCACTATCCCACCTCAATATTCAAACACAAAAGGTTGGCTGGAATTTTGGTTTCTTGAAGATGAACCTAATTATGGTTGGGTATGCGGATTTGGCGGGCAAGTAATTAGAACTACAGACGGCGGGGAAACTTGGGAAGGCACTGTTATTAGAGGTGCCGCTCAGTTAGAGAGTATCACATTCGTAGATAAGTATATAGGATTTGTTTCAGGTATTTCAACAGGCGGATTCGGAGAAATATATAAGTCGGTTGATGGCGGTAGAACATGGAGGAAAATCACCCCTTTTAGTAGAGCCAATCAGTTATGGGGCAACTACTTTCTTGACAAGGACAATGGAGTTGTAATTGGCGGTGGGTGCGGCAATAGCGGATTGCAATTTTTTAGAACAAACGACGGAGGAAATACCTGGAGATTATATAGGTATCCGAGTACTAACTCAGGGCTGTCCGATGTTGTGCTTTACCCTAACGGCAAGGGTTATGCAAGTAGTAGCGGACGAATTTGGCAAACACTAGACGGTGGATATACTTGGATAAAAATTATAAGTACCGGCGCAGCTGACTGGCAGGAAGACCTACATATTTCCGGTAAAACAATATTAGTGCCATACTCTAAGGGTTGCACAGGAGGTTTGAATTCGGGAGGTATTAGGATTTCTACAAATTTCGGTAAGTCTTGGCGTGATATTAACACCCACAATGCTATGTTTGGTGCTTGGCTTAACGATAATTTACACGGCTGGGCTTGTGGACACGAGGCTTCTCTATACCATACTACTAACGGCGGCATTACTTGGAATATGGAAAATTGCGGTATTGTTGAAGATGAAGTACTTGATGATTTCTGGTTCTTCAATGATACTACGGGTTTTGTTTGCGGAAAGTATATTTACAGATACAAGATTCCTCGCAATATATATACACGTATTTTGCACACAGAGCTTACTGCTTGTGATGGCGATACAATTATACTTGCCGCTGATGGAAAGTACTTCCATTACGATTGGTCAAATGGTGCAAAGGACAGTTTGATTAAAGTCACCAAAAGCGGGAAATATATTCTGACTGCTTATAATTCAATATGCGATACAGCGCATCCCGATACTGTTACCGTTCATTTCAGCCCAAGTCCTGATATTAATCTGCAAATTGTTCCCGACACCGTTATTTGTGCCGGCGATAGTGTAATACTTATCGTCAATACTAATGCCGATAAAATTCAATGGTCAACCGGCGAAAAGACTGATACTATTATTGTCAAAAAGGAAGGAAAGTATAAGGTTACAGTTTGGAATGAATCCGGTTGTGATAAGGTTAAGGAAGTTAATATAAAAGTTATTCCTCTGCCCGAACCAAAATTAACACTTCAGGGTAGGAACATTTTTTGTAGGGGTGATTCAACGACAATTATTGCAACACCCGGTTACTCGCATTATATATGGTATGACGGTAATGGTAATAAAACGATAACTAAATCTAATAAAATCAAAGTCGGCAGTTCGGGTATTTATTATTGCTTTGCCACTAATGAGTTCGGTTGCTTAGGTGGTGGCAAGGATTCGATTAAGATTACTGTTATTAACGAAGTAAACAGATTGACTTTTTCCTTCCCCGAAAACAATGAGTTCTCTCTTGACTCCACATATTTCCCCAATATGATTTGCAAGAATATGCGTATAAAGAATATTACAAAAAAAGAATGGAAAATCAATTTACCCTATTTGTTCCATAACATTTCATTTTCTTTTCCGCAATCGCAATTTCCGCTTACTATTCAGGGTGGCGAATCTGTTGATATTAAAATATGCTACTCGCCAACTCAACTCGGCGAGGAAAGAGATACAGTTGTTTTTGATGATTTATGCAATCCGCATTTGTTAAAGCTGAAAGGGCTTTCTCTTGTCAGCACTTACAATTCGTCTTCTGTCTGCAACACACAAGTTGTTGGACATACTGTTAGACTATCTGATAAATATAGATTTTCTACAACGGAACCATATCCAAATCCGGCAGGTGTTAGCGTTATTGTACCATTCAACAGATTTAGTACAAACAATACAAATGGCAAGGAAAAAGCGGCGATTTATAATATATACGGAAATGAAGTTTGCAATGCCGAACGTAAAATTATAGCAATGTCAAAAGTTGATAATTCAATTCTTACAATCGGTAAGTTTGTGTTCGACACAAAAGACATAAGAGCAGGTTCGTATATCATTATTATTCGTACAGAAAGCGAGATAATAAAACATAATTTACTCATCTTGCATTAGAGAGTATAATTAGAGCTAATCTTAAAGACAACATTCCGAAAGTGCAGAACCTTCGGAATGTTGTTTTTTTCTATCTACCGAATATTAATAATGAAATAATTATCTTTCTATTTCTTCACGGCAAAATAATTAACATCTAATTTGCGTGCGGCAAGCGCATCATTGACGCGTGCAATAGGAGTATTGTGCGGAGCAGATTTCAACAGTTCGGGAGATTCCTCCGCTTCCTTTGCAATTTTAATAAATGCATCAGCCAAATCGTCAAGTGCTTCGACTGTTTCCGTTTCCGTAGGCTCCACAAGCATTGCTTCGTGAACCACTAATGGAAAGTAAACAGTAGGTGCATGGAAACCGTAATCAAGAAGACGTTTCGCCATATCCTTTGTAGTAACACCATGCTTTTTCTGGTTATCTCCGCTCATAATGAACTCGTGCATACAAGGTTCGTTGTATGGAATCATAAAATCATTTTTCATTTTGCTGAACAAATAATTTGCATTAATGATTGCATTTCTGCTGACATTAGTTATTCCATCTGCTCCGAGCATTCTGATATATGTATATGCACGTATCAAAATATTGAAATTGCCGAAAAATGTATGCACCTTTCCAATTGATTTCGGCAAATCATTATTGATTGCAAACTGTTCGCCTTTCTTTTCAATCTGTGGTACAGGCAAATAATCAACAAGTTTATCGCTTACACATACCGGACCGGAACCGGGTCCACCCCCACCGTGAGGCGTAGAAAAAGTTTTATGCAAATTAATATGAATACAATCAAAGCCCATTTCTGCCGGACGCGTTATCCCAAGTAGGGCATTTAGATTAGCACCGTCCATATACATCAAACCGCCGCAACCATGAATTAATTGTTCGATTTTTTGAATATTCTTTTCAAAAATACCAACAGTATTTGGATTTGTCAGCATAAAGCCGGCGACATCGTCTCCACAATGTGCCGCAAGGTCTTCGACATCAACACGCCCTTCCTCATTGGACTTAATATTAACTATTTGAAAACCGCCTATAGTAGCAGATGCAGGATTTGTGCCGTGTGCGGCATCGGGAATCAATATTTTGGTTCGCTTAGTATCGCCGCGGTCCAAGTGATAAGCCCTGAATAGCAAGATGCCCGTCATCTCACCGTGTGCGCCTGCGGCAGGCTGTAAGCTTACCCCCTGCAAGCCCGTTATTTCCTTCAAATTTTCACCGAGTTCATACATCAATTGCAAAGCACCCTGAGCATATTTTTCATCAGTATGCGGATGGACATTCAGGAAACCATCAAAAGCGGCGGTCTTCTCATTTACTTTCGGATTATATTTCATCGTACAAGAACCGAGGGGATAGACACCCTGTTCTATACTATAATTGAGTTGGGAAAGCCTTACAAAATGTCTTGCTATTTCATTTTCGCTAACTTCCGGAAGCGGCAGTTCAATTTTCCGTGCAAGGTCTTCGGGAATTGAATAATCTATATTATCAGGCAAATCGTTCTTAGGCAAAGTATAGGCTCTGCGTCCCGTTTTACTCTTTTCAAAAATCAATTTTTCCATTATGAACCCTAATTAAATTTATAAATTTTTTATTGTTTCCAAATTGTTAAATAGCGCATCTTTTGCAGCGATTTGTTCTGCTTGTTTCTTGCTCTTACCCTTTCCGGTACCGAGCATTGTTTCCCCAACAAAAACGCCAACATTAAATACTTTAGCGTGGTCTGGACCACTCTCTTCCAATACGGTATATTTCGGAGAAGACTTACCGAGAGATTGCACTAACTCGAGCAATCGACTTTTAAAATTTTTATCTGTAAACTCATCGCTTGTCATTACAGCCGGAACTAAAGAATTGATAATGAATTTACGTGCGGCATCAAAACCGGAATCAAGATAGATAGCACCAATAACGGCTTCGGTCGCATCAGCTCCGATAGATTCACTGCCGTTTTTAATTGATTTTCTGGCACTAAAACTCATTTGAATAAATGATTCGAGATTATATTTCTTTGCGAAAAGAGCAAGAGAATCCTTGTTTACAAGCTGCGCCCTCATTTTCGTCAGGTTACCCTCGTCCACATTTGAATGTAGAGAAAAAAGATAGTCTGCAACAGTTAGATTGAGCAAGGCATCACCAAGGAATTCCAATCGCTCATTTGACAGCAAATACATTTCCGGTACGACCTGCAAATATGAGCGATGTGTCAATGCCTGCTCGAAGTATTCTACCTGATTAATACGAATTCCCAATGCTTTTTCAAACTCGTGTTTTTTTTCGCTATCGAGAAATCCAAGCTTGGGGAATGTACCTTTCTGGGTGGCAAAACGTAGATTTTTCCTAAGTGGAGAAAACCGTAAAAAGCCGTTATATATGTTGTGCAGAAAGTCTTTCAAATGTTTTTACGAACAATATTAATCATAAAATACTAAATTAAGGTTTTCTCATTACTTAAAAAAACAATAGTCTGACAGACGAATATTATCCCAAAATACAAATTACAGAAAGTAGTTGTTAGAAAGTTCAGGTCAAGACATCATCGCTAAACAATTGATAGTAGGAATTGAATAAGAATATAAGGGAAATGAGCAAACTAATAGGTTTGGTTTGTCGGGGTAGCAGGATTCGAACCTGCGACCTTCTGCTCCCAAAGCAGACGCGCTAACCGGGCTGCGCCATACCCCGCATAAAATAAGATTACAAAATTCGCTTATTTTTCTTAATTATCCAAATAAATTATTTATTTAGCAAATTATTATTCACATTATTGCCATCAGCTAACATTTGCGGATACATATCTTTAATACGTTTGTCGCGGCGTTGCTTGGCAAGTTCACGCATATCAACTACACGGTCGGCTTCGTCCACAATCTCGACACCGAGCAAGTTTTCCAGCACGTCCTCCATTGAAAGTAGTCCCTCAATACCGCCATATTCATCAACGACAAGGAAAATATGTTGTCGCAATTTAATAAACTGCTCCATAGCATCGTCAAGCATTGCGTTTTCGGGAATGTAATGAATTTTTCTGGCAAATGAGCGAAGGCTTTCCTCAGTCTTATTTTTCAAAGCGGCATTCAGTACTTCTTTAGTAACCACATAACCGACAACCTTGTCATCAATAGATTTACCCTCCCAAATGGGAAAACGAGAAAAAGTCAGCAATTCGGGGACATTAATAACTTCGCTAATAATTTTATCGGCTTCGTAGCTGAAAATAACAGTGCGGGGAGTCATAACATCGGAAACAAGAACATCACCATAGTGCATAATATTTTTCATCAGACGATATTCGTCTTCATCTATATAGCCGTCCTCCATTGCGGTTTCGACCAGAGAATTTATCTCCTCACGGGCGGCTTCGTCCTCACCCTGTCCGGAAAGGAAATGCACCAATTTAGAATATATATTCGAGACAGGAATAGTCAAAACAAACAAAATATTTAGAATTGTTTTATACTTCACTGCAAATTTAATATTGAACCGACTTGCTAATCCGGTCATAACCGTACGTTGCAGAAAAACAACAATAATAAATATTAACAGATAAACAACAAAAGAAACAAAACTATAATTTTGAAAAATATTAAAAGCGGCGAGAGAAGCCGCCGCAATAATATAAAAACACACCTCAACCAAGATAAGACCGATAGAGGCATGTTCATATTTATTATTTAATTGATGTAAACTATCAATTAACTCGGGTGAAGAGTCGGATAGACTATCAATATCTTCACGCGTTATTGAATCATATATATTTGAGAAAAAAGAAAGCAATCCAGCAAATACTGTTAGAAAGATTGCAATAAATAAATATTCCATTTAGCCGGAAGCCTGCTCCTGCTTGTTAGTTAAACATAATTCGATAAATTAAGAACTGAATTTTTTGTCAATAATAGTAATTCTGCCCGGATACTGTATAGCTCCGAAAGATGTCTGCACAGTCGGCTTTGCATCAAGTTTTAGACGAGCGGCAGAACCATTAACACCACCCAATGCAAGGGCAAGATTGAGAATGCTATCATAACCTTTTTCTTGGAAAAACTTATACAAGTCAATGTCAATGGCAACAGGAATAATAGTCGATTGTCCTGTCCCGGGTATTTCAATTGCTTTGTTGATAATACCCCTAATAGTCGGCACATCATCAATATAAAGTTGCCAATCAAATGAAGTCAAAGTAGCACCGGTTTTTTTGGAGCCACCTGTTCCGTCATTCGGATTGTTTGCGGCTACATTGAGTACAAATCGTGCGGGGAAACTCTTTGATGCAAAGGCTTGTCCGAGTTTTAGCCCGTCAGTAATTGAGAAATCGCTAACAGAACTCTTATTGGACAAGTTGATTCCGGCAAGATTAAAACCATTCACATTTTCCAATTTAAACTGTAATCTCTTTAAGTTAGTCAATGACTGCGTAATGTTCTTGATTGTAGTACAACTGGTAAAAATGAACATACTCACAAGCACAAGTGCCATAATAGATGTTATTTTTTTCATAATTTTTCCCTTAATTTGTTTGTAATATGATTGATGATAATAATCGAATAATATTGTTAGCAGACAAGAATTATTCCTCGCATTCAGGGGGAACAATATCTAGGTCTTTATTGTTATAGTCTTGAACAACAAATCCCATTTTAACTGCATAATCAATAATATCTTGTAACTCACTGTTTTTTTTCTTTTCGCAAGCAAGGTCTGTAAAAAGTTTAATTTTTGCAATAAGCAGTTTTTCTTCAATGGGTTTGCTTAAGAAATCGTCTGCACCGGAACTAATTGCTTTTACCTGATTAGTAATATCATTGAGGGCAGTAACAATAATAACAGGTATATCTTTTGTATTTTCATTAGATTTCAATTGTTTGATAGTTTCATAACCGTCAAGTTTTGGCATCATCACGTCCAGCAAGATAACATCGGGCTTTTCATTATTCAAAATTGAAATACATTCCTCCCCGTCCATTGCCACTTGGACATCAAAATCATTACCCTCCAAATATTTAGTAACTAATTTCAGGGTTATTTTGTTGTCATCAACAAGTAATATTTTTGATTTAGCCATATTCATTCTCTCTTGCTAATCAATAAGCAATAATAAAAAAACAGTTTCAGTTAATTACAAAAATATGTAATTATAGCAATAAATAATAAAAATCTTTCAATCTGTTTACCGAATTACCGGAAACATTTTTCATAATTTAATAATATTTATATTATTAATATCTAAGTTTTTAATAAATTGCGATGTTATGTATAAAAGAAATCGCTTTTCATTTTTTTGATATTATTTAGAACAACATATAAAAAGATTTTCCCCAAGCAATTGCTCATCGCAATTATTTTATTATTAGAAATTACGCCGATGTTTGCAATTGAAATAAAATCACCTTATCCGTCTCGTATCAACCAATTAAAATACGAAATAAATAATCTGATTTTCACGGGTGAAAAACATTTCAAAGACTATGAATTATCGAAAATAATATTATCACGCCCGACAGAACTAAGTGTCCCCCACAGGGGTGTTCGATATTTATATGAGCAAGTAAGTATTAATAAATATTCACCGCTCTTTTTTGTAAAAAATCTAAAATACGGCTTAAAGTATTGGGAAGATGAATTTCGATTTTTCAAGGAAAATATTGCCAAACAAGATTCTATGCGTCTAACCACATATTATCATCGTCATGGTTTCCATCAATTCAAATGTAAAATAAAATTTTACGGAGATAGCAATACCCATAAGAATACACTTGAATTCGTAATCCAAGCGGGAGAACGTTGGAAATTCGGTGCAATTATTTATTTGGGATTGGATTCCTTACCCAGTAATATAAAGGAAAGAATTAATCAAGTTCGAACTTTGCAAAAAGGTATGCCATTTGACGAAGCAAAGTTAATAGATGAAATAAGACAGATTAATACAATCCTGCTGGAAGAAGGCTATTTCTATACGAAACTAAATAGAGATGCTCCTATTGAAATGGATATGGAAGCAAAAGAAAATTCCGTTGTTGTTTTATTCGAGCCGGGTATTCGGCAAAGAATTGCCTCAATAGATTTTGTGGATAGCCTCACTACCCAAACTCCAATTTCATCAAATATGAAGCGTTCTCTCTTAGATTTTAAAGTTGAGCAGTATTATAATCCTCAAAAAATATCGCAATCGGAATTAAACTTATACTCACTCGGCACATTCAATCTTGTTACAATTGATACAATCAATAGTCACCAGAATCCTCTTGATTCGACCTTGAACTTGCGTGTTCTTTTAATCTATCGCAAACAGCATGATTATCATTTCGGTCTGTTTCTAAATCAAACTACATGGGACCAAGCAATTAATTTAGGTGGTGAAGGAAATTATTCCAATAAAAATCTATTTGGTGCGGCACAGCTTTTCAATCCATTTGTCAAAGCGACAATTTTGGATATTGGCAGATTGATAGAAAACTGGCCTAACTTTGAGTACGAGTTTTCAGCCGGTATTAATTTCAGCCAGCCTATGCTTTGGAATTTCCCCGGCTTTAAGGTCAGTTTTTCCGCACAGCCTTCATATTCATATAGGATTTTCAACAAGTTTTTAAAACTTGAAACTTGGGCTTTACCATTAACTTTTAATGTGAATTTACCGGAATTTACATTTTTCCAAAATATGAATATTAAATTTTCATTTGAAAGACAAGACCCAAGGAATTTCACTAATGCAATGAATGAGCTAAGCAAGGAGTTATCCGGTAACAGACAGGATACAATACGATTACTCGAAACATTTACACTTTATAGGAATTTGAACACTTATGTAGGCAAACACAATCCTTTGCTTACCGCTAATCTTATCGGCACGGCGCTAACGGGTGATAGCCGTAACAATCCGTTCTCACCTACACGTGGTTATTTTACAAACCTCAGTATAGAGGGCTTGAATCCTGTATTTCTACCGTTCGATAAATTGCAGGGAGCGGCAAAATTTATCAGACTGCAGGCTATGTATTTATATTTTAAATCATTCAGCCCCTTTTCTCTATTAGCATTCAAATTGAAAGCAGGGCATATCTACTGGTGGGATAAATCGGAATCGTATGTCCCCCCGGACAAACAATTCTTTTGCGGTGGTGCAAACAGTGTAAGAGGTTGGAGTTCGAGGCGGCTTAGATATTACAATCAAGAACAATACGATTTTAATTTCGGAAATTCAAAAATATCGCAAAACTATGCTCTTGATTATGTCGGTAACTCCACAGTAATTGAAGGCTCATTTGAATACAGGTTGCGTTTCAGTACATCTAAAAATATCGGCAATATTTTTGAAGAGCAGTTGTCCAATTTTGGTGCTGTTTTTTTTATTGATTTCGGCAATGCTTTTCAATGGTTGATAGTTGATACGAGCGGCAAATATTATTATACATACAAATGGCAGGATTTTTTCACGAAACTTGCCGTGGCGGCAGGGATTGGATTAAGATACGAGACACCGGTCGGACCTCTCAGAGTAGATTTCGGTTGGCCTGTCTATGACCCGATGAGAAAAGAAGCACCATTTATTTTTTCTCGAAGCGGTGGTATTAGAACGATGGTGTTTCATATAGGTCTTGGTCATGCATTCTAATTTTAGTGAGGTTACAATGAAGAACAACAATAATCTGAAAATCGCCATACTGGGATATGGCTCTATGGGTAAGGAAGTAGAGAAAATTGCAAATGTAAAGAATATCGAAATAACCGATATTTTCGATATTAACAACCGGATTTCTCCAACTGAAAAATATGATTTTGATATAGCAATTGATTTTACTTTTCCTGATGCTGTATTAGATAATGTTAAAATATTATCGGGAATGAATAAAAACATCATTATCGGTACAACTGGCTGGGATAAGTATTTTTCAGAAGTGAAGCAATTAATAGAGCAAAATAATATCGGACTTGTTTATGCTTCAAATTTTTCGCTCGGTATGCAAATGTTTATGCGTATTGTTGATTTTGCATCTAAACAAATTGCTACACTCACCGACTATGATATTTTTATGAACGAGATACATCATCGTAGAAAAAAAGATGCACCGAGCGGTACTGCTCTGGTACTCGCTAATAACATAATTAAAAATGTTCCGAGTAAGAAGGATATATTGACTAATCAAAGTGAAGGCGAGATAAGTAACGAGAAATTATTTGTAAGTTCCACTCGTGGTGGTGAAATTACCGGTATTCATAGCATATATATTGATTCACTTGCAGATACGATAGAACTGAACCATAGAGCAAAGAATAGGAGTGGATTTGCAACAGGAGCAGTCGAAGCGGCAATTTGGCTAGGCAATAAAAGGGGAATCTATGATTTTGCAGATATAATAAATGAAATTCTCGGGATATAGCATTTTAAAAGTAATTCAATTTAATTAACTTTGTACTTTATAATAAGACAAAAACTATAATAATATGGATAAATTTATAATAGAAGGTGGCAACAGCCTGCATGGCAGAGTGAAAATATCCGGCGCCAAAAATCATTCATTAGCAATGATGCCGGCGGCATTACTTGCCGGTGGTACTTATCATTTCTCCAATACGCCGAACTTGCGTGATGTGTGGACTATGTCCCGATTGTTAGGCTCAATGGGAGTTTTCTGCGAGCTAAACGGCAATGATTTATTTATTGATTCGACAAATATTACAAGCCATGAAGCACCTTACGAACATGTAAAAAAAATGAGAGCTTCTTTCTATGTAATGGGACCACTGCTCGGCAGATACGGTGAAGCCAAAGTATCACTTCCGGGTGGCTGTGCTTGGGGACCTCGTCCGGTCGATTTACATTTAAAAGGTTTTGAGAAATTGGGAGCGGAAATCAGTTTGACAGGTGGATACGTATTAGCAAAAGCAAAGAAACTAATCGGAGCTAAAATACATTTCGATATATCCTCCGTTGGTGCCACAGGGAATGTATTATTAGCCGCCGTACTTGCCGAAGGAACATCGGTACTGACAAATTCCGCAGTAGAGCCTGAAATCACGGCATTGGCACGTATGCTCGTCAAGATGGGTGCTAAAATCGAGGGTATCGGAACATCAGAATTAATTGTGGAAGGCGTTAAAGAGTTAAAACCGGTCGATTTCGATACAATCCCCGATAGAATTGAAGCGGCAACATTCCTAATTGCCGGGGCTATGACAAATGGTAAAATTATTCTTGACGATATTAATCCATATCATCTCTCTTCCGTAATCGAGAAACTCGAAGAAGCCGGATGCCAAACAGACGTTACCGGCAACAGCATTCTACTGGAACCCGGAAACGAGATAAAACCCGTTGATATTATCACATCAATTTATCCGGGAATACCAACAGATATTCAAGCACAGTGGATGGCATTTATGCTGATGGCAAAGGGAACATCTAAAATCACAGAAACGATATTTACCGATAGATTCAAGCACGTACCCGAGCTTAAACGTCTTGGTGCCGATATTACTATTGCGGATAATGTTGCTATTGTAAATGGCGGGAATAAATTATCCGGCGCTATTGTAATGTCCTCGGATTTACGAGCAAGTGCGTCTCTAATCCTTGCGGCACTTGTTGCTGAAGGGAAAACAGAAGTATTACGCGTCTATCATCTGGATAGAGGCTACGAAAATATTGAGCATAAATTGAAGACACTCGGCGCTAATGTTAAAAGAGTTAAAACAGAATTAATCTGATATGAATAATATTACAATACATAAGTATTTACCCGAAAACCGCAATGAATGGGAAGCATTTGTAGAAAATTCAAATAACGGAACAATGTTCCATACACAAGATTTTCTGGACTATCATCAGTCGGGAAAATTTAATTTTAATCATCTCTTATTTCGTAAAAATGGAAAACTAATCGGGGTATTACCGGGTGGATTTCCACAGGAAGGTGTGTTTTGGTCGCCTGTCGGTGCCAGCTACGGCTCAATAGTAACAAAGGACATACATTTTTCCACTGCTTTGGATATTGTTGATTCACTGATGCAGTACGGCAAAGAGCAAGATTGGAAAGAAATGTTTTTGATACCACCACCGATTATATATAATGAACATTATAATCAGCACATTGAATATGCTTTTCTTTACAGGAAATTCGACTTTGAATTGCATTATATTTCCCATGCAATTGACTTAAAACACGGCGAGGATTATCTTCAATACTTTGACAAAACAGCAAGAAAGACTATCAGGAAAATTCATCGCGAAGGTAAAATCAGAATTGAAGACAGCAGTGATTATGCATCATTCAACAAAATCTTGCTGGATAATAAGTCGAGGCACGATGTGAAACCTACGCACTCATTAGAAGATATGCTCAAAATTGCCGAACTAATGCCGGACAAAGTAAAACTAATGCTTGTATATTATGAAGACAAACCTATTGCAGGCTCTTGGCTTTTTCTAACAAACCGGCAAGTAGTCTTATGTTTCTATAATATGTTGCTCTACGAATACGAGGAGCTGAAACCCATATATTTGATTATGGACGAGACTGTACGTTGGAGCATCGAAAACGGATACAAGTGGGTGGACATTGGTGTTTCACAGGACACAAAAGCGGAAGACCCGATGACCCCATCGCTTAATCTTATTAAATTCAAAGAACGATTTGATTCCCGAGGCGTACTGAGAACTACTTTTCATTATAAATTCAAAGATTAGCCGATATGAAAAAATACGATGTCTGCATAATAGCGTTTGTTGACATCGCAACAGATGCCCGCACTCTGAACATATCCGATACATTTGCAAAGCATAGCTACAAAGTTGCAGTCATTGGGACAGGCTCTATTTGCCCGACCCACAATTCAAATATTGACTATTACCAATTCCCAATAGATAGTGATAAGAGAACTTGGAAGAGATGGATTGAATTTTACAAAAAGTCCAAAGAGATTATTCAATCCATAATAACTAAGAATGTATTCGCCGAAGATGTATATTCATTAGCCATAGCATCAAGACTTGCCAAACAATATAATACAAAGCTAATATATGATTCCAGAGAAATATATTCAGCAATAGGCTCCCTTTCGGGGAAATCATTCAAACAAAGAATCATTGCAACTCTAGAGAAGTATTATATAGCAAATGTTTCTCGGATAATTGTAACGGGAGAAAGAGACAGAAGTTATTTACAGCAACACTTGAGTAATTCTATCCCTTATACAATTATAAAAAATTTACCACCCAACAAGGAAAGAATTGAAACAGACATCATAAGGAATAAATTTAACTTATCGCAAGATACAAGGATAATAGTTTATCAAGGAATGTTGCTAACAGGTAGAGGAATAGAAAAAACAATCGAAGCAGTTGCTAATATTGATAACTGTGCATTTGTTATATTAGGTGATGGTCCACTCCGAGAACATCTTGCAAAATTAATAAATAATAAAAAAATGTCTCATAAAGTATTTCTTGCCGGAGCAATTGAATATTCCAATTTGCATCAATGGACAAGTTCAGCCGATTTGGGTATTTCATTAATAGAGCCTGTGTCAAAGTCTTATGAACTGGCACTACCTAACAAACTATTTGAATATATTATGGCAGGTATTCCTACGTTGTGCAGTGATTTGCCCGCAATGAGAGAAATAGTAGAACAATACAATATAGGCAAATCTATTAGTTATGATATGTCTATGTCCGAGATTGAACAAGCAATCAAGGAGTTACTTGATAGTAAAAGCGAGTATGCCCGAAACTGCCACAAAGCCGCCAAGCAATTGTCATTCGAGCGGCAGGATAAAGACTTACTAAAAACAATTGAAGAATAAAAGAAAAGGTCGGCAAAAAGCCGACCTTTCATTTTTACTATACACAGCCGGTAGGTTTAGCTAAACCGGCAACCTTACAAGCGCCCTTTGCAGGACCGGACGGGAACAAATCGTAAATCTCTTTCAGAGTGAACCCTGTTTGTTTGCAGAGTTTACGAATCATCGGTGCAATACCGTATTGCTTAAAATAATCACGAAGATAGTGGATAACCTTCCAGTGGTCTTCTGTCAATTCACCCACATCTTCGGTAGATGCTAATGCAACAGCAACTCTTTCGTTCCAATCATCCGGATTTTCCATAAATCCGTCTTCATCGACTTCAACTTTAACGTCTTCCCATTCAAAAATCGGCATAACAAATCCTCCTAAAAATAATTGTTAAAATGTTTTATAGAAAAAACAATACTTATGTTTGTTCAATAACTTTTCCTTCCTCGTCTCGGGGAGTCAATTCTCCGGTTAGAGGATCTTTCATTTCAATATATCCACAGGGACAAGCCTCAACACATTTGAAACAGCCCTTGCATAATTCCAATTTGAAAGTATATAATTGGAATCTTGTTAATGGTTTATGAATAACTTGGTCTTGGCATATACTCCAGCAAGTACCGCAATCAAAGCAATAGCCGCAACTCATACACCTTTTCGTTTCATCAATAAGTTCTTCCTCGGATAGAGCGGAATCAATCTCCTTTTGCAGGTCTTTAATTCGTTCCTCCGGTGAAAGTTTTTTATTTTCGTTTCTTACTTTTTCATCATAAAAAGAAGTAATGACTTTTGTCTTATCAGCAACCGGCAAATCAAGTTCAGCATCAAGTTCAATAGGAATGCCTCTGAAATTAGAATGAATTGTAGCCGCCGCCATTCTTCCATGATAAATAGCATTAATCACTAAGCCTAAGTCAAGAACATCACCACCGGCAAAAACTTTTTCTTGGGCAGTAACAAATTTATCATCAACTTTCACCCAATCCCTACCTTCACGGATACCGTCAAAGCCTTCAAATTCCGGCTCTTGACTGATAGCAGGAATAACAGTAGTACAAGGAATAGTAATTTCCTCTCCGTCAATCGGAACGGGGCGTCTGCGACCGGAATTGTCCGGCTCGCCAAGTTCCATTTTTTGGCATCGCATTGCAGTAACTTTGTCGCCCTCTTTGATTAATTCGAGCGGAGCCAACAGGAATTCAAATTTGACCTCTTCCTCCTCTGCCCCAACAATCTCTTCTTCTATTGCGGGCATCTCATTGCGTGTCCTTCGATAAACTATTGTAACATCAGCCCCTAATCTGCGGGAAATCCTGGCGGCATCAATAGCAGTATCACCACCACCGACAACAAGCACCTTATCCCCCACATCAACGGTTCGACCGCTGTTTATCAAATTCAGGAACTCTGTACCAGCAAATACATTAACGGCATCTTCATTATCAAGTCTTAATTTTTTTCCTTTATGGGCGCCGATACCTACAAAAACAGCATCATAATCTTCTCTTAATTTTTCGTAAGGATAATCCTTGCCAATAATGGTATTATATTTAATTTCAACACCTAAGTTTACAATTCTTGCGATTTCGGCATCTAATACATCAGCCGGCAATCTGTAATCAGGAATACCATATCGCAGCATACCACCCGCTTTAGCAAATGCTTCATAAATAGTAACATTATACCCTCTACGAGCTAATTGATAAGCGGCTGAAAGCCCGGCAGGACCAGAACCGACAATAGCAATTTTTTCCTGATGCTTCTCATCAGTCAAATGAGCGACAGTCCAATCATTTTTCAAGGCATAGTCGCCAATAAATCGCTCTACCTTATTGATAGCAACAGCGCCTTCTTTATATTTACGATTGCAAGCATCTTCGCAGGGATGCGGACAAACTCTGCCACAAACAGCCGGCAAAGGATTTCGCTCCATAAACAATTCAAATGCTTTCCTGTAGGATTCTTCATAAGTTCTACCGGCGTCCTCCGCTTGTGAAATTGTTGTTAATATTTCCCTAATTTTCGTATGGTCGGGACAGCCCGAGACCAAACAAGGAGCAACTTTTTCATCGTGAACAGGACGCAATGGCGAAGTCTCAGTACTGGAACCTCCACCGGACGAACCTCTGATTTTACCTAATTTTTTTTTCTTTTTCTTTAATAATCCCATTTCTATTACCTCCCCCCGAAATTCAGTATTCGGGTCTTATCTAACAAACTAATCAATTAATAACCGCCGTATGGTGCCATACCTTTTTTAATTTTTTCAAGTTCTTCGAGTAATTTATCGTGCTTCTTTTCATCGGTAAGCAGGTACTCAAGCAAATAAGCGGCAATGGGGGACGGAGTATTTTCCAATGCTTCCTCCGCCAATTTAATAGTTTTCTTTTCAATTGCATCATGCTCTTCAATCAAATCCCAAAACTTAATAAGCTCGTCAGGATTCATTGTAATCGGTTTGCTTTCAAAATGGTCAATAACCAGTTGTTGAACTCTTTTGTGCATCACCGAGTCTTGTCTGATTATTTCCATAATAATATGAATCAAAGGATTATCCGACATTTTAATAATATCAGTCGTATTCTTGACAGAGGCATCTTCGATTTTCTGCCACGATTTCATAATAGAAACCAATTTTTCGATTAATTCTTTTTGTTTAGCCATATTGTCTTCTCCCAAAATATTTTAAATAGTTATTTTCTATACTTACTTGCTATTTTAATAAAATTATTCGCCCAATTAATTGCCGATGCCGAATGAATATGCAAATAACTCGCAAATGTATTTTTTGTCATAAAACCGTCTCGATTGCTCACTGCTCCTTTGCCACGGGATAAACTCAATACTGTATTTTTCGCGGCATCATTATTTATTATACCGCTATAATGAAATTCATGACCACGTATTTTTTCGCCGACATTGAAGAAAGGATTATCAATATCAGCACTTGCCTCAACATATCCGTGTCCCTGCGGTTTAACATTCATCTCTACCGAAAACGGAAAGACACCACACATTTCAAAAGTATCTGCATTCCAAACAATACTCTTGGAAAGATACATCAACCCGCCGCATTCTGCATAAATAGGCATTCCATTACTTGCCGCATATTTAACAGCTTTCATCATATCTTTATTGTCGCTCAAAGCTTTAAGATTTGTCTCGGGAAATCCACCACCAATATATAGCCCGTCAAGAGCCGGCAAATTGCTATCCGAAATAGCCGATAACTTAATGAGTTCGGCACCTGCATTTTCCAACGCTTCAAGATTATCAGGATAATAGAAAGAGAATGCTCTATCAACAAAATATCCGAGCTTAACAATCGGGTTAGCAGAGCTTTTCTTTTCTCCTGCGGCAAATAGTATGTCTTCATAATTATTTGCAATTTCAAAGAACTTATCAAAATTAATCGAATCTTCTATAATATCGGCGGCAGTTTCAACGGCACTTAGAGCCTGTTTGTGTTCCTTCGGTGTTACTAGACCGAGATGTCGGGAAGGCAATAGATTGGTGTTTTTATATTTCTTAATAATACCAATAACAGGTATTCCCGTAATAGCCTGAATAGAATCAACGGCTACACGTGCATGTCTCTTCCCGCTCACATTGTTAAGTATCACCCCGCCAATTCTCAAAGAACTATCCATCATTTGACAACCCAGCACAATAGCGGCAAGAGTACGTGTAACCTTAGTACCGTCAATAACAAGTACAACACTTGCACCGAGTAATTTTGCAAGCTCGGCTGTACTATGAGTACCCTTATCATCAGCCCCGTCAAATAAACCGCGGTTACCTTCGATAATCGCAATACCATCAGATTGGATATGAACTGAAAAAATCCGTTTGGACTCTTCCCTACCAATCATATATGTATCAAGGTTTCTACATTGCTTACCTGCGGCAAGCCCAAGCCAAGCAGGGTCAATATAATCCGGTCCTTTTTTAAAAGGTAATGGATTCAGCTCTTCACGTCTGCAATGGGCTAACAAGCCGCATGAAACTAAGGTCTTACCCGAATCACCGCCTAAGCCTGCAATGACAACCCTTGGAATATTCACATTCATCTGTCAAAGAATCCCAAAAAAATAATTAATACTTCGGGATAACTGATTTTGATGGTAAAACAAACCACCGAAATTAATTATCCGGTAAATTTCAGTTATGCGGTGTTGAAGCCTTAAAAGGCTCCAACTTTTTACCGCACAACAAAAATAGACTATCAGCAAAAATCAGCGGATACTAATCGTTCGCCGCACCTTCCGTATGAGGTACTTCGATATAGCTTCCACCGAAATAAGTATAGACCAACCTACCGGAATTAATCAATTCTTTTATGGCTAGTTTGCACAGTTTTTTATCACATTTTTCACTGCCAAACATTTCAATTGACGCTTTCTGCAAATCAGTAGCTTTCCATTTTTTCATACCTTTGGAATCATCTACTAATTTATACATTGCATCGGCTACTTCTTCTACCGGAACCATATCTGCCATTTTAAAATCTCCTAAAAATGTTTAAACTTGTTTTCAAGTTTTTTAGAATTGAGCATTGCGGCATTGCCACAATGCTCGTATAATGATTAATAAGTTAAGTGAACTGACCTCTTGAATGTCAAGCCGGCATGCTTAAAGTCATCAATATGCTCTTTACTAAATTCGATGCCAGTTAGGGCAAAGAATTTGGGCCAACCGATTCTATCAATCCATTCGCCAATTCTTTCGTGCTTACGTGCATTAGCCGCCCATACCTCAACAATATTCCTAACAGCATCGGTAACTTCAGTCCAACGCGGTGGATTGTTCGGGATAAACGGAATTGCGAGTTTCGAGAACATAGGTTCTGTTCTTGCATTCGATACTTTACCACCAACCCAAATTGAAATTCCATCTGTCTCGGGATTATTCAAGGGCATCGAAGGACAAACCGTGTAGCAGTTTGCACAGAACATACATTTCTCTTCGTCAACCTCTACGGCTTGCTTACCATCAACATTTGCCGGACGAATAGCGGCAGTCGGACATGAGGAAATAAGATTAGGAATTTCGCAAACCTTATGCAAGCTATTATAATCCACTTCCGGCGGACGTTTGTGAACGCCCAAAATAGCAATATCCGAACAGTGAACCGCACCGCACATATTCAAACAGCAAGCAAGTGCTATCCTACATTTTGCGGGAAGTTCCATAGTTTTAAAATATCCGATTAAATCGTCCATTACAGCCTTTACAATACCGGAAGCATCGGTTGCCGCAGAGTGGCAATGTATCCAACCCTGTGTATGCACAATACTTGAGATAGCATTACCTGTACCTCCAACGGGATGCCCAAGTACCTCAAGCTCTTGGATTAAAGGTTTAATATTTTCTTCTTTATCTAATAAAAACTCGACATTATGACGTGAAGTAAATCTTAAATATCCGCCACAATATTTTTTTGCCAATTCGGCGTATTTACGAATTTTTGATGTACTTACCAATCTCGGTGAACCTGCTCTTACAGTATATAGTTTTGCTCCACTTTCCGATGTATGAACAAGTACGCCGGGTTGGGGAATTTCGTGATATTTCCATTTGCCGTAGTTTTCTTTAATAATCGGCGGTAAGAAATTTCTAAAATCAGGAGGTCCAATATCAGTAACTCTTTTTGGTGCTGTGTCTGCCATTTTTTTATTTTCCTTATATTTTTTACAGAATTAATTATTTAAACAAAAATCAGTATAGCTGATTATTCCTCTTCGAGATAATCTTCATAGAAAATGTACGGATTATCTCTCGGGTGAGCCACCATCTCGGGAACCGGTTCCAGACCGATTGCATCAAGGAAGTTACCCAAACCGACACGCTGAATAAATTCGCCAATTCTTTCACGATTCTTGCCTTCTTCACACCAAAGGTCCCACATCTCTTCAACAACTTCCCAGAACTCCCATTCATCATAGGGTTCTTCAATTTTGATAAACGGAATAAATACAGATGCTAATAAAGCTCCTTCGACAATAGGCGCCTTTGCACCGATTAGAATACAAGCACCTCTGTCATCGCCAGGAGATAATGCCTTAGGCATATTATTAATACAGTGCATACAATGGCGGCAACTGGAATTGTCAATTTTTAATTCTTTGCCGTCCCAAGCCATACATTTGCCGGGGCAGTTCAGAACTATTTCGTTAAAGATGTCCAATCCGGAATCAACCGCTTTCTTCACTTCTTCCTGATTGATTTTAATATCATCGCGCCATGTACCGATAATTGATATATCGGAACGAGCAACAGATGCAACACAATCGTTCGGACAGCCCGACATTTTGAATTTCATCTTGTAAGGAAACGCCGGACGATGTAATTCATCTTGGAAACGATTAGTGATATAGTGCGTAAGTCCCATTGTGTCATAGCAAGCCCATTCGCAACGTGCCTGTCCGCAACAGCAACTTGGAGTTCTAACATCAGAACCCGAACCACCAAGGTCAAAGCCCAACTCGGTAAGTTCTGCAAATGTCGGTTCCAATTCTTCGGTTCTTGTCCCCAAAAAGACAATATCGCCGGTAGAACCATGCATATTGGTCAAACCCGAACCATGTTTATCCCAAATATCACATAATTTCTCTAAAACATCAGATGTATAGAACCAACCTGACGGCTGATTGATACGCATTGTATGGAAATGAGAAATATTCGGATATTTTTCCGGTAAATCCGTATAGCGACCGATAACACCACCGCCATACCCCATTACGCCGACTATTCCGCCATGCTTCCAATGCCCAATTCTTTCTTGGTAAGATTGCTCGAGCAGTCCAAGCAAATCGTTAGCCATCAGGCTGGTTTCGGCGGCAGTCTTAATCTCTGATACAAAACTCGGCCATTCTCCTTTTTCAAGCTCGTCGAGCATCGGAGTTTGGTACAATTTTTTTTCTTCTGCCATAATCGCCCCTTCTATTTTTTGATTAATGAAGCTAAATAAATATATGCTTAAATTAGTTATTTCTAAACACAACCGGCTTATTATCCCTGCCGTACATTTTTAATTTTGTCAAACCCACAAACCTATAAATCATGTGAGCAAATTTGGAAAACGGCATATACCACAGTAGGAAATAAACCATAATTAAATGTATAAAATATGTCGGATAGCCAACAACGGCTAAACCCGTAAGTCTGAAAATCACAAGCAACATTCCGGTAAATGCCACACCCCAGATTACCCATAAGAACAGTAAATCATAATAGCTGGATTTCCCGTCCCGCTTTGCAGTAGTATAGCGTCTGACAATAAACAACAGTCCACCGATAATCATAAACATTCCACCGAACATACCGAACAATTTTGTCAGCAATCCAACCATTTGGGATAAATGCTCAGTGTTATGTATATCAAAAATCGGAATAATGTAAAAAGGCAAATTCATATCATGGGGAAGGAATTTACCGAAAATCCCCATAACATCAATTACAACTACGCCTGTTGCAATCATAGCACCCACAAAACCGTAGAATAAAAATAGATGCCCGTAAAATCTATTGGAGTTTTCTTGACAAGCGGCAAACTTCTTGTGTACAATTAAATCTTTTACAACTTCAATAGCCGCCGGAATAAAATCCATTTTTTTTGTTGCACCGCTTGCAATTGTCATTTCATTGTAATATCTTTTAAAACCGGCAAAAGCCAGTCCGAAAATCAATACATTACCAGCGATAAACAGTGCCTCAATCGGACCGTGTGCAATGAAATCCATATATCTGAAATGTCCGTTTTCAATAGGAAACAGATTGGCTAAATCCCAATGCTGAGTAACCATAACGAGAATTGATATTAGAACAATCGGAATAATTAGCAGCAGTGGTAAATATCGCGGCGAGGACAACGCTTTGCCCATAAAACTCGGATAACCGTAGAATCGATATACATAAGAACGCAAAGTAGCCAATAAATCAGCCGGACGCGCACCACGTGGACATTGCGTACTGCAATCCATACATCCATGGCACAGCCAAATATCTGCATCGGTAATAAGTTTATCCTTCAATCCCCAGCCTGCATTAATCATCTCCTTACGCGGAAATGCAAATTCCTTAGGTGATAATGAACAAGCAACGGTACAAGTAGCACACTGAAAACACTTTTTCATAGTGTCGCTACCATTCTTTTTCAGATAACGAATAAATTCGAGGTCTGTTCCTATTGTTTTTCTTTCTTGCAAAGCTACCCCCATAATATTTATACTTTATGCTGTTGGTTTTGCATATTCTTCATTAACTTCCAGTACTTTCTCGCCAAACAATGAATATCTAAGCCACTGAAATCCGAAAAGCAGAAGTTCGAGGTCATCATCTTGCATTAGTTCGATTTGTTCTTCTTCTACAACAAATCTTTTTAAGAAAGTACTCTCAAATACAAAACTTCTGAACTTGTCAATATCATAACAAACCATATAGAACATCTCAAGTTTGACAGGTTCTATTGATTCTGCTTTTGTAAAGAAATTATGTAAAGATACTTGTTTAAATCTTTCGCCCGGTAGTATATAGTCATAAACTCCCTGGTCTTTCATCCATTCCTTAATTGTCCAAGTTTTTCCTTTTTCATTATATCCTTTGCATACATCTTCTTTTAATAAAAAGTAAAAAGAATCTTCATGAGCATTCATATTCGGTGTGGCTTCGCCGACCGGATACATTCTGCATGACCAAGGTCTATCCTCATAAACAGTACAACCTTTTTCGCTTACAAATGGACAAGCATGAGTATCCTCGTGCATTTTCAACATCACGATAGGATGCCGCAAGTTCTCGTCAATCGGAAGTAAAGTATATTTATCCAGAAATTCGGAAGAGCCAATACCTAATCGGTTTTTTAATCTGATAATATCATAGGGTGTAAGAAAAATATTGACATCATGGCAACATTTGTTAAAACAAGGAACACCCGAATGGCATGCAAATTCAAAAGAGTCATTTTCGTTAAGGCGTTGATAGTCTTTTAATATCTTTTCATTTAATATATTCGGCAAATTTGTTTTCATTTTTGTAACTTTCTTATTGGATTATAGAACTTTTTAAATCTTCGGGTCTGGCAACCGGAAAAGGTCCGTCTGTCTCGAAAAAAGAGTTGTAATAATAGCGATAGGAAACAAATGTTTGAAATTTATTCCACATCCAGTCCCAACCTTTTTTGTAATATGAGCACTCATCGTTCATACAAATCCAAAGAAACTCTACATTCCAATCGGAATCTGGTGGCATAGCCACTTTCTTCAATTCCGCCCCGCAATACTTGCATTTCAATTCTTTCATTATATCCTCTGTGTAAATAAAAAATAAATAACATTAGCAAGAATTCGAGGGATTTAAAACACAGAAGTTAAAAGCACAGCCATACTGCTTCTGAATTCAATATTCCAATCCCTGGCAAAAACATCTAAGCTTGCCCGAGGCACATAGCCTCGGGCAACTTAAAAGTAATTTAGAACAATTGTTGAATGTCGCGGGTAATAGTTTCCCACTCACCTGTATCAGGATGCCATACAATATTGGCAAATTTCAACCAATTGTCATTATCGATAGCGGGTTTATCTGCTCTGTAATAATAACCGGGCCAGCGAGTCTCTTCGCGGAACTGAATAGTTCTGACGTGAGATTCAGCCTGCCACATTCTCTGAACATTTTCCCAACATCTCATTAATTCGTGCAAGTCTTCGGCGGCAAGTTTTTCGGCATCTTCTTTGAGCATACCGAGAAGTTCCATACCTTTTTCGAGCAAGAAATTATTTGTCATAAACTGTGAAGTAACACCACCAGCATATTCGTCCATAATTTTTTGCAAGCGGAACATAAACATTTTCGGCTTGATATAATTAGGATTAATGTTCGGATCTGATGTTTCCTTGCCATACTGCTCAAATCTATCAAGAGGTGCAAGAATTGTATTTTTCATTTCTTCAATTTTAGCGGCATCATAGTTGTGCTGCGGATTTTCCTTAACGATATATTCGATAGCACCTTTAGCGGCAATTCTACCCTCGGCATGTGAACCTGATGAGAACTTATGGCTTGAAGCACCAGATGCATCACCGGCGGCAAACAAACCTTTAACAGTTGTCATATTCGGATAGCCCCAGAAATATTCTGCAGGAGCAAGGTCTTTAGGACCACTGACCCAAGCGCCGGAAGCACCGGAGTGAGAACCGATAAAGTAAGGTTCTGCGGCGGCAATTTCCGAAGGTTTCTCTTCGGGCTTAACATTTGTTGATGCCCAGAGCAAAGCCTGTGAAATAGTCATATCAAGGAAATCTTCCCAAGCTTCTGCTTCCAATTCCTTCATTTTTGCTTTGTATGCTTTTTGGTCATCTTTATATTGGTCAGCAATCTTTCCGATAGCTTCTTCCGTCTTCATATAGATAGGTCCTTTGCCTTCCATTACGTCAAGCATACCGAGCCAGTTACGCAAGTTTGCGGGAATCGGTTTAACTTTACCGTAGGGCAACCATTTTTGCAGTTCATCTCTTCTTTCGACCATATACTCACCCGCAACAGCACTGATAGCTCTTGATTTGAATAACAAGAACCAAGCACCTACCGGACCATAAGCGTCTTTGAAGCGTACAGGAATGAAACGAACTTCCTGACATGTCATTTCGGCTCCGGCTTTCATTGTGAAATATGCCGAAGAACCTGAATTCCAAGGCGGATACCATGCACGACCAAGACCTTCACCGGACGAACGAGGTTTAAATACGTGAACCGCTCCACCCATACCTGTCATAACTGCTTTTGCTTTGAAGATATAGAATTTATTCTCGCGAACACTGAATCCGACTGCGCCCGTACATACATTACCGTCCATTAACGGCTCAACAATAAATATTCTTTCATAAATATTATCCATACCGAGTGCATTCTTTGCGGCTTCGGCAACGATTACTTTATATGATTCACCATTAATCATAAGCTGCCAACGTCCTTCGTGAACGAAGTTGCCTTCTTCATCTTTCCAAATAGGAAGTCCCCATTTTTCAAAAAGATGTACAGATGAATCAACGTGACGTGCAATATTTGCAACCAAATCTTCACGGCTAACACCCATAAGGTCATTGCGAACATATTCAACATAGTCTTTAATAGTGTTCTTGCCGGTTGTTAAATCAACATACTGGTTAATAGCTGAAAGACCCATAGCAACGGCACCGGAACGGTCCATTGCGGCTTTATCAATCAAGGTTACTTTCAGGTTGTGTTTTTTTGCCCAATAGGCGGCTTCAACAGCTGCACCGCAAGCGGACATTCCACCACCGAGAATCAGAAAATCAGTTGTGATTTCTACTGTTTCAAAATTTGCCATTTTTTTTACTCCTTAATAATTATTTTCAATTTATTTGGTGAATATATCATCACATCTGAGTGATGCCGGTTCTGTAAATAAATAAGGACTGGAAATATCCTCATCTTTTGTCTCTGTCCAACCGCCATCAGGAACTGCGGAACCTTCCGGTGTTGTCCTGATTGGGAATTTAAAGCGTTTTAATTCACCGTTTCTGAACTTAATAGTCCACATAATTGAATCCGAGCTTCTCATCGGTGTAACTTGACCGCCGAGAGGCATAAAATCTGCATAGCCGCGAACTTCGATTGCCTGTGTGGGGCAAATCTTTACACAATTGTAGCATTCCCAGCACATTTCGGGCTCACAGTTGTAAGCTTTCATTAGGTCTTTGTTTAAGACCATTAAATCATTCGGGCAAATATGTTGGCAGGCTGTTTTATCCAGCGCCTTGCACCCGTCGCATTTGTCTACTAACACAAAACTTGGCATTTTGTATCTCCTATAAGGTTAATAAAAATGTATAGAGATAATAAGAACTAATAATTTCAATCGCTACATTCGGTTATTCACCGGTTGCGGCTTTATGAAGTTTAACTTCAACTTTATCCTGCAATCCCGAGTAATACTCTCTCAATAATTTCAGAACTTCGGGTCTGCTAAATTCCGCAGGAACATCAAGTCCTTCGGAGAGGCTCTTGCGTAGCATAGTACCGCTAAGCAATAATCTATCTTCTTTCGAGTGGGGACATGTTTTCATCGAAGCCATACCACCACATTTGTAGCACCAGAATGTCCAATCTATTTTGAGCGGTTTACAAAGTAATGCACCGTCCCAAAGTTCATCAAAAATATCCTGAGCATCAAATGCACCGTAGTAATTACCTACTCCGGCGTGGTCGCGTCCGATAATCATGTGAGTACAGCCGAAATTCTGGCGGAATAGTGCATGAAGCAAAGCTTCACGCGGACCAGCATATCTCATATCCAGAGGATAGCCGCCCTGTACGACTGATTCTTTTACGAAGTAATAATCCACTAATGTATTAATACAGCGTACACGTACATCTGCCGGAATATCGCCGGGTTTCAGTTTGCCAACCAATTGATGAATATACAAACCATCGGAAACTTCGAGAGCAATCTTTGCAAGGAATTCATGCGACCTGTGCATCGGATTTCTCAGCTGCAACGCCGCAATAGTTTTCCATCCTTTTTCTTCAAAGATTTTTCTTGCTTCTGCGGGACGCTGATAAACATCACCGTATTCAGTCGGATAGGGACCTTCGGAAAGGACTTTGACCGGACCGGCAAGATTAATTTCTTTTTGGTCCATAACCATTTTAACGCCCGGATGTTCTGCATCTGTTGTCTTATACACATTTTGACATTCAAATTCTTTATCAATTGTGTATTTTTCTTCGACTTTCATAGTAGCCATTATCTCATTAAATTCATCAGAGAATAATGCTACTTCGTCGCCGATATTAATCTTGTCAGCAGTCCCCTTATCTGTGGAGACAGTAATCGGAATAGGCCAGAACAAACCGCCCTTACTCGGCATTTTCATATCCGAACAAACGCTTTTCCAATCATCGTGACCCATAAAGCCGTTGAGAGGTGTAAAACCTCCGATACCCAACATAATAAGGTCGCCTGTCTCACGACTCGAAATATTAACGCGAAGCATTGATTCTGCTTTTTGTTTTTCAGCGGTGAGTTCATTACCTTCTAAAAGCAAGGTAATGAGTTCGGGACTCCCATGCGGGCTTATTAACTTTGCCATAAATAACTCCAAATTTGTTAAAAGAGCACTTTATCTTATTGCTTGGTTGCAATATTATAGTATATGACAAATTAATTCAAATGCTTTACTTGCTTTTGTAATCCTATGTGTTGTTTGATAATGGCAACTAATTTTCATTAGGAAGAAAAATCGCTCTATTTCTTTATATCTCAATATATTAACGAGATGTTGCTTTTTCAATAAAAAACAACATCTCAGTTACATAATTGAATATATAGAGTGATAAATGAACGATTAGAAAAAAAATGCAAATGTGAAAAGATTTATATCAAACTACATTTGTCAATCTTCATCTCGCATCGGGAGTAAAAAATAGGAATGTGAATAGCTCTTGCGGCAATCTCCGCAACAAAACTATCTAAGTCTTCTGAATTCTCTGAGTAATCAATAGTTTCGGGCAAATTCCCGCAAGCATAATCCTTGAAGCTTATTTTGCACGGAACTTGTAGAAGCAGTGATAATCGTGAAAAACCATGATATTGTTCATCAGTCATTGCCTTTGCAATCCAACCATTAATAACCGGTATCGGGTTACCTTTAAGCATATGGAATTTCTCGAAACGAAATTGGAAATCACTAATCAGTCCCTCTATTCTGATTTTACCCTTATTGTCTAATCTCTCGCGAAGACGTCTTGAAAATATTTCAGGCTTTTTAGTTATAATATCCTTAACGCTTTTTCCGTAATGCAGTACCAAATATTTATTTAAATTATGATTATGGATGACGTCATAGGCTTTGATAGCATCATTAACTAATTTGTTGTTTATGTTAATACGAGACAAACAACAAGCAAGTTCTTTATCTCTATATGCTTTATGGTAGAAGATACGCAAGGAAGCATCATTATAAACACTCAAAGCCGCCTCTTCAATATGTTTGGAGCCATTAGTCATAAATGTAGTGGCTTTATATCCTCTTGATTTCATTCTTTCGAGAAGTTTTTGCCAAATATTAATATTATCTTTTTTCCATATTTCGTACCCAATCACAACATTTGATAGGGCATCAACGGCAAGAGCCAAAAACATCGTATTATTACTAGTTCCCTGACAAGCGCAGGCAAAAGATTTTCCTACTAAATAGACAAGTCTGAAATTACGATTATCAAGAACCATATCCAGATATTCTTCCCATTCCGGAACTTCATCAAGAAATTCTCTGACCTTCTGATTAACCCTCAATGGTGAGCTATGGAAGAGTTCCACTAAATCTCGACAGGTTTTACCTTTTAGATATTCATTAACCAATACCGAAACATCAGGCCTTTTAACTTCCTTCTTTTCAAGTACCCATGTCTTACCGCAAACGCGGCATCTATAACGTTTATTACCCGTGGAAGTTTTCCCGTGCTTAATAACCTGTGTGCTTTTACAATAAATACAGGTCAATACCTTATTTTCATTTTTTGTTTCTATCATTAATTTTTGACAATAGTGGCAAAAAACAACACGTATAATACACAAAATACCTGTCAAATGCAAGACAAAAGATAATAACGAATAAATTATTCATTAAAATATTATTCTGTAAATCTTGTGTTGCCGGTTCTTTTAGTATTTCATACTTAATGAATTCAATTCTTCATCGAAGTTCGAAGGCAACATTTTAATTAGCCAACCTGCGTTATACGGGTCATCTAAAAATTTTGCCGGTTCTTTTATTACCGATTTATTAATTGCTTTAACTGTTCCCGAAAAAGGTGAAGTAACCGAATATGTCCTAAAGTCAGACGAGAAAATCTGAAAGAAACTACTACCCTGTCTAATTTCATCACCTACTTCAGGCATATATACAGACTCAATGGAGCCGATTTCGATAACAAACGGTCGTTCGACACCGAGCATAACAAGACCGTCATCGGTAGTCATAAACCAAGTGTTTTTACCAGTAACAGATTGATTGTCAATGATTGACTGTTCGGGACGGTGCTTATGGATTTCATCTTCTTTTGCGGCACTTCTATTAGCCGCAATCAAATCACGGGCGCGATTAAGTATTCTTTTTATTTCTGTTTTAGTAAATGGTTTTGCCAAGTAATCAAAGGCGCCCAATTCCATTGCTTGAAGAGCCGAATTAATAGTTGCATAGCCGGTCAGCATAATGACAATACCATCATATTTCTTCTTATTGAGTATTTTGAGGAACTCCAATCCGTCCTTATCAGGCATCATCAAATCTGTTAAAACAATATCAACACTATTGCTTTGCATATATTCCAAAGCATCATCTACCGAGTTCATTGTCGTTACAGCAAATACTTCGTCTTTACTCAGTAATTTCCTGATGCTATCCAGAATAATCTGTTCATCATCAACAACAAGTAAATTTATTTTTTTATCCATTGCAAACTCCTGAATATTAATTAACAATAACAGGTAATTTAATAGTAAACATCGCCCCGCCTGCCTGCGAGGGATTAACGGTTAATTCGCCGTTATGCCTATCAATAATACCTTTGCATACGGCAAGCCCCAGACCACTTGTATTCTTCGTAGAAAAAAACGGCTCGAATATTTTCTTCATAATATTTTCGGAAATCCCCTTACCAGTATCCTCTACTTCAATCACTGCCATATTTTCCGACTTATTGAATTTAGAACGTATATATAATTTCCCAATATACTCCATAGCATCGGCGGCATTAATAAACAGATTTAAAAGCACTTGTTCGATTTGTTTTAAATCTGCCTGTAAATCAGGAATATCGGTATCTAAACTTTTTTCGATTTCAATATTCCTAAATTGTGGCAACTTCTTTACCAAATCAAGAGAGTGTAGTATAGTATTATGAATGCTTCCGTTCTGCAAAGTCGGTGTGTCTTGTCTTGCAAAATCCAGAAGATGCTTAACAATATCCCTACATCTCAAAGTCTCTCGAATAATAACATCAACATCATTTTTAATTTCGTCTCGACATTTTTCATTATCCAATAAATCTTCGCTAAATGCTAAAATACCGGTAAGCGGATTATTAATCTCATGAGCTACACCGGCGGCAAGTTTACCCAAAGCGGCAAGTTTCTCGCTATGAACAAGTTGCTCTTGCAATAATATTTCATTGGATATATCACGCCCAATAGCACAAGTACCGATAATCCGACCTTCCCAATCATTCAGCGGAAAACGAACAATCTGAAAATGATGAATTTTATTGTCAAAGACCACTTCCTCGCGATACGTCTTTTGCTTTTTCAGTTGCAGTACTTCCTTATCATGTTTCAAAACATTTGGAATCATTTCGGGCGGAAGCATTTCGTAAGCAAATTTACCGAGAAAATCTTCCGGCTTTTTATTATATGCCTTAGCAACAACGGGATTGACAATAACATATCTCCCCTCAAGGTCTTTAATTGAAATCCAATCCTGAGCGGAATTTATAAAACTACGGAACTTTTCTTCCGCCATTTGTATCTCGCGAGTAAGTTTCACTCGCTCGGTAATTTTATGCCAAACAATCATAATATATTCAATAGTACCTGTTTCGGACTTAATCGGAGTTCTTGTAACTTCCCAATGCACTTCGTCTTGCTCTTTTGCAATAATGATATTTGTTATGGGTTTGGCAATTGTAGATACTCGCTTATAATAACTGAAATACTCTTCGGACTGGTCGCATAGTGAAGAACCCGCCAATAAATCACAGCATAATTTCCCAACTGCTTCATCAGCAGAGCTATCTGTATATTCATAAAATTTTTCATTTGCCCTTACAATTTTTCTATTTAAATCAATTACAACAGCCAAATCATTGAAACTGTCAAAAACATCTTGTAGGAATTTCTTCTCCTTTGTCAATTGAATTTCAAGAGTTAAAACTTCATCGAATTTTTTTCTTCTTTCCTCCTTAGCATTAACCAAATCCCAAAAAATATGCGCCATTTTATGGTCAATCAATCTGATGCCGGCAGGCAAGCGTTTATATAAATCGTCAAGCAATTCGTCGGAACCTGTGAGTTCTATAATCAATTCATACTCAAGTTCGGAAGCGGCTTCTTCCCATGATTTATACGTTGCAATGCCATGCTCGCGTGCATAGAGCATACCCGGCGAATCTTGGACAATATCCACAACGGCAACCGTATCAAGATTTAGTTCCTTGATGAATGCCTGATGACTCAATGTCAATATTTCCTTGCATCCGTGTCCGCCGCCTATTATTATTGTTTTCATAAATTATTGCCCGTTAGCTATTTGAAATCATTATTAATAACATTTTCGAAATAATTGACAAACTCATCAACTGAGCGAAAAAACGCAATTGGTTTAATGGCAAAGTGGAGTAGCAAATCATTTAGAGAATCCGAGATATACGGATATAGTTTTTTCAAATTAATAATTCTATAATTGAAAAACGCCGCACCATCATTATTCATCAATGAATTTTTAATATCATCACTAAATTCGTTTTCTTTCATCACTTGCCCGAATGTTTTAATCCCTTTGCCAATACAGTAATTCAAAATATTACCAAAGCTCCACATATCGAAATCGGAAACATCTTGTTTTAAATCAAAATCAATCCACCTGTACTGCCCTGTTCCCGATTCGATAATAATATGGTCATTCCGAATATCCCCGTGGCATAGTCCATTATCATGCAGGTATTTAATGGCAGTAAAAGCATCAAACAATTTCCTAAGCTGAGCGGGAAGCATCTCAAAATAGTACTGCTCGTGGGACATCTCAATCTCGGGAATATATTTGAAAAATGATTTGCCTTTGATATAATCAATAATTCTGATAATGTTTCCGTTATAGTCCTCTGCTGTGTAGCCCTGCATAAACCGCTCGTCCCCGCTAACGAAATCCAGAACATCTGCTTCCTTCTCCGGACTGCGATAACATCGTATTCTAAGAATACCAATGTGAGCATAAAACTCTTCGTGGAAGACGGTTTTGATAATCTTCTCGGAACCGGTCTCCAAATCCACAGCAGAGAAAACCCAATATTTCGGTTGCTCATCAATACCGAAGCGGGGTTCGTACATATTGCCCCTAACAACGAAATCCCTATTCTCAAGCCTCATCACATCACCACGGTTAATCCGCATCCAATCGGTTGTATCTGTAACAATCTTGAATCTATAAGGCTTGACCGTCATTCCTGTCAGTTCCTTTATTCTCAATATCAGCGATTCTTTTTCAGTCATCAATCATCTCTACACATTTATCCTTTGTATAGTCAATCTATATATTTAAGGACAAGCACAAAAGAAATAAAAAAATATTGTAATTATCGTGTTGTTAATTAATATGAATAGCATTATTCGGACATTCCGTCAAAAATTATCATCTATGCGCATACTTATTCTTCTATTTTGATTATTCATTATTTATTTTTTAATTTATCATCTCTATTTATTCAAATGAAAGAAATATTATGTGCGGTAGATTTGCTCTATCGGCTAATGCCGGAAATATAGAAAAGTTAATGCCCGAATTGAGAATTAATACGGAAATTATTAGTAGATACAATATTGCTCCTTCTCAGAATATATATGCTATTATCAATAATGAACAAACAGAGCTGACTGAATTACAATGGGGACTTATTCCTTCATGGGCAAAGGACGAGAGTATCGGGAATAAGATTATTAATGCACGCCGCGAGACACTAAACGAAAAGCCCGCATTCAAACAATTAATAAAACGGAAGCGATGCTTGATACCTGCATCAGGTTATTATGAATGGCGAAAAGAAGGAAGGGGCGGGAACAAGCAACCCTATTTTATCAAAGTGAAAAACGAAGGGTTAATTACCATCGCAGGATTATGGGACGAATGGCTGTCGCCCACCGGCGATATTGTTCGGACAGCAGCATTAATCACCCGTCCCGCACTCAATACTATTGAGTTTATTCACGACAGAATGCCTGCAATTATTAATAATTATTTTAGAAAACAATGGCTATCCCCAACTACTCCGCCGGACGAAATATTAAAAATACTAAATAATATAGAAAAATGCGAATTGGAATACTATACTGTAAGTAAAGCCGTCAATAATCCGGCTTATGATGATAATAGTTTAATTGAAAAACAAAGTGATAATTTTTTCGATTAAGTTCATAAGATTTTTGTAATTTGCAATGTGATTAATATAAAAACGAGTTCTTTATTAATGAATAACATACAAGACACTTTCCCGTTAAGCAAGTCAAATAAAATAAAAGGTACACGGCGATTGGCACGTGAGAAAGTCCTACAAATTCTTGCGGCATATTATTTTTCTCAAATTCCTTGGGAAGATACATTTTCACATATATTCGAGCGTGAGTTCAACTTCGGTGATGAAGAGATACAATTCGACAAACTTCTGACACCCGACGAAATAATTGATGTAGAGGCTGATATTCCGATTGAATGGAAAAATGACGACAAGGAATTTGCCGAAAGCCTTCTATTAGCTATTCTCTCCAAGAGAAAAGAAATTGATGATTATATTATTAAAGTTGCCGAGAATTGGGAGATAGACCGCATTGCTTTGCTTGACAGAATATTAATTGAGATGACAGTTGCCGAACTAATTAAGTTTGAGACAATACCTACTAAGGTCAGCATAAACGAAGCAATTGAAATAGCCAAACTATATTCGACAGATAACAGCGGAAAATTTATCAATGGCGTACTTGATAAAATATTGAAAATGCTGATAGAAGAAAATAAGATAAATAAAACCGGAAGAGGATTGCTTTAAATAGCATTTATCTTCCGGTATTAAAAAATCATACAAACGAAATTACTTTGTTTTTCGGACTCTGTACAGCTGTATATTAATACTATACTTCCTGATTTTATTGTGCAATGTTTCACGGCTAACTCCAAGTTGAGCCGCAGATTTACTTACATTACCCTTGCATCTTTCAAGTGTTGCTTCAATTTTCTTTTTATCAACTTCGGCTAAATCTTCTTTCAGAGTCCTATCGGTAGAAATCAATACTTCGCCACCATGCTCGGCAGTAGAAGCACTAAAACCGGAGTTTGTGATAATTTTATCAATATCCGGTATCTCCAAAGTATTACGCTTTGCCGTTTGCAAGGCAACACGTATTACACTTGCAAGCTCACGAACATTGCCGGGCCACTTCTGTTCCTGCAAATACTCTATCGTCGATGGAGAGAGATGTTTGGAATCATTAAATTCCTTATTATGTTGTAAGATATAATAATCAATAATATCAGGTATATCCTCGCTACGCTCACGCAGAGGCGGAATAATAATTTCGCACTCACGAAGACGATGATAGAGTTGCTCCCTAAATTGCGACTCCTTCATAGCAAAAACAAGGTCTTTATCAGTAGCAGTAATAAATCTAACGTCGAGTTCTTCGGTTTCTACCGAGCCGACTTTTCTTATTAATTTTTCTTCAATAGGAATAAACAGACTTGACTGCAAGTCCATAGATAAATCGCCGATTTCATCAAGGAATAATGTACCCTTGTGCGCCTGCTGGAACAGCCCTTTTTTCGTATCAATAGCACCCGAGAACGAGCCTTTGTTATGCCCGAACAATTCGCTTTGGAATAATTCTTTAGGGATATTTGGAATATCAACTGTAACAAAAGGATATTTTGCACGGCGGCTAACAGTATGCAGTGATTTAGCAACAAGTTTTTTACCTGTACCTGTTTCACCGGAAATCAGTACATTCAAATCGGTGCGTCCAAATCTGATGATACTATCACCAACCTCAATCATAGCTTTTGATTTACCGATAATACCGTTCATTTCGAGGAATTTCTGTATTTCGGCCGCTTCACCCTTATATGTGTATCTTTCCATAGCAGAGTTCAGCACCTTACCAAGTTTTTCCTTTGTCAGAATACTCTTTTCAATAAAATTAAGAGCGCCGAGGCGAGTAGCCTTAACGGCTGTGTCGATAGTACCTTTGCCTGTAATCATAACAACCGGAATAGCAGGATAGAGCCTTCTTGTCTGTTCGAGTACGTCGATACCGTTCAATTTGGCATCGGGACCAAACTCAATATCAAGCAGAAGGACGCCGACCTTTTTACTATTTTTTTTCAGATAGTTCAGTGCTTCCTCCGGGTCTTGAATAGTATGAGTATCATAGCCATTCGACTCTACAATATCAGCGATAGTAGAGCAAAAATCAAGATTATCATCAGCAATTAAAACGAGCATATCCATAATTTCATTACTCTTAATTTCTTATTATTCTTTTTCAATTCCATTAGTAACAGTTCTGAGACTGTCAAAAACAACTTTCAAATACTTATTGGAGCCTGTATTAAAATTCTCATTCCAAACGGCACGCCAAGAAGTATTATAGTGAGCGTTATCAAATATAAGATATTTTAAATTATTTCCGGGTTCATAGCAAGTTTGCACTTTTTTCATCACCCAATAGTAATAATTCAAAACTTTACACACCTTCTCGTGCGAAATATACGTAATATTTCTACTTCTTTCAACACCGGCAGAATCCCTGTAATATTTTTGTAGCAATCCGGTCGGCGATAATACATATCCGTCATAGCTATTATCTTTATCGTTAAAACTCCCCCATTTCAAAGATACATTTTCCATATTCTTGTTGAAACAAGGAGCCGGCGAATGACAACTCGAAACGAGCAGTGCCGAAAAGACAAAAATTATAAAAACACGAACAAGCATATTCAATTATATTTTATTTTCTAAAAAATACACAAATCTTTTTAAACATTTTTCTTTACCAAGCACTTCCATCGTCTCGAACATACCGGCACCAGATGATTTCCCTGTAATAAGTAATCTGAGCGGATGGATAATTATTTTCAATTTCATTTCTTTGGATTCAATCCAATCCCTTACCAATGGATATAATACATCGTGAGTAAAATCTTCAACATTAGACAACTTGTCGTACAATTCACGTAATAATTCTTCCGTATTATCTTTCCAGTGTTTTGCTTTGTATTTTTCATCAAAATCACTCGGCTCCGCAAACATATAATCCGCCAATTCGGGAAGTTCTGCAATAAACTTAATACGCTCGCGAAACAGTTCAATCACTTTTTTTAAGTATTGCGGATTCTTAAATTCAGCGGCAACACCTTTCTTTTCAAGTAATATAGATAATTCCTCGACAAGTTGCTCCACAGGAACGATATGATGAAGATAATAAGCCTGTACCCAGTCCAATTTAACCAAATCGAAAACAGCTCCGCCTTTGTTTACTTTATCCAATCGGAACAATTCAATTAATTTTTCAATAGAATAAATCTCTTCATCGGCAGATGGATTCCAACCAAGCAGAGCAATAAAATTGACAAAAGCATCACGAATATAGCCCTTGTTGATATAATCTTCAACAGCAACATCGCCCTGACGTTTGCTCAATTTGGATTTATCCTTGTTCAGTAAGAGAGGCAAATGAGCAAATTCCGGCAAATCCCAGCCAAAATATTTATATAGAATAACATGCTTCGGAGTTGATGGCAACCATTCCTCGCCCCTGATAACGTGAGAGATTTCCATCAGCTTATCGTCCACAACGTTAGCCAAATGATATGTAGGGAAGCCATCTGACTTCATTAGAATTTGGTCATCAATTTCGCGACCATGAACGGAAATATCACCGCGAATTATGTCATGAAAGCTAATTAATTCATCAGGGACAAGAAGACGAATAACATAAGGTACACCTGAATCAATCAATTCTTTTGCCCTCTCCTTACCGAGCGAAAATTGATTCTTCATACTCATTCTGTCGTATTTAGTAATCTTCTTTTCCGCTTGCAAACGCTTTCGCATTTCGTTTAGCTCTTCGGCAGTGTCGAAAGCATAATAAGCAAAACCGTCATTAATCAATTGAAGAGCATATTTTTTATAAATATGCAAACGCTCGGACTGAACATAAGGTCCGAAGTCCCCGAGATTAACGGGACTTTCGTCAAATTCAATTCCCGCCCATTGCAGGGAACTAAGCAAATTTTCCGTTGCATTCTCCACAAAACGAGTACGGTCTGTATCCTCAATACGCAGGATACATTTACCGCCCATTTTGCGAGCGAACAAATAATTATACAAAGCAGTCCGCAAACCGCCGACATGTAAATATCCGGTTGGGGACGGTGCAAATCTTACTCTAACTGACATATACAACAAAATTAATATTCAAAATGTTTTAGCTTTACAATTTACAAAAAAAACATTACTTAATTAAATTACTTACGTTTTGGAGCGAGAATTTTTTTCCGTCAAAAATACCGCAGTGTGGCTCATTAATCCAATCACCGAGATTGACATAAGTCCCTGAGCCGATATTTTTATAAGTCAATCTATGCCTATGTCCCATAATAACGTAATCAAATCCACGGTCAATAATTTCGGTTGCAAATTCCTCCAAGCCGTCCACATCGCCATACTGTTTATTATCCGTATAGTTCCTGCTTTTCTTAGATGATGTAGCCGCCATTTTGATACCCAAATCAGGATGAATGAATCTATAAAAGCGATTAGCCCAATCTGCACGCAATACTCTTTTCAGCATTCTGTATCCGGTATCATTATTGGCTTTGCCGTCCCCGTGCGAGATATAAAATTTCTTGCCGTAAATAACTCTTTCAATGTCATTATGATGAATATCAATATTCAATTCTTTAGAAAAAAAATCAAGATGACCGAAATCGTGATTACCCATTAAATATTCGATTTTCACACCTTTTTCCTGCAATTCGTGCAATTTAGCAAGAGTTCGATAAAAATACTTTGGAATAACAAATTTGTATTCAAACCAATAATCAAATAAATCTCCGACAATATATATAGCCTCTGCATTATTTTGAATATGAGCCAAAAAGGCAAGCAGAAGATTTTCCCGCTGTTTGTCTTTTGAACGCTCGAAAAGCCCCAAATGTATGTCAGATATAAAATAGACCATTCTCGTTTTAATATTTTGTTGTAATGTAATTGACAAATTTAATAAAATAATTTATTATGGGACATAGTATTTAAATTTTTTTCTAAATTATTATAATTATTGTATATTAGACTAACAAAGCAAGAAAAATTGTGTATTTATTAATGGGGAATAATGCAGAAAGCCGAATGAAAAAAAATTTCTCTACATATAGTAACAGAGAACTTGTCAAAATTATGAGAGGTGATAAACCCGACTCGGATTACGCCTTTGCAGAAATTTACGACCGATTCGGCTTGCGCATTAACGCATATATAAGGACAATCACAGGCAACAAACAAACAGCTGACGATATATTTCAGGAAACATTTATACGTTTTTTCCAAAAAGTCCGCAGTGATTTTAAGCAGGGTAGTTTGATAGGATTTCTTATTACAATAGCAAGGAATCTCTGTCTGAATGCCAAGCGAGACAAGATACATTCAATTTCTTTGGACGATATAGAACTGCCAAATACAGACAACAATTCAATCGAAGATAAAGAATTTTCCGAATTACTTGCTATGTCCCTGGATTTACTTGATATTGAATATCGCGAACCGATTGTTTTGAGATATTTTGATGAGTTACGTTATGATGAGATTGGGAGTATTTTGGGCATAACTGCCGCCCGTGCCAGATATTTGGTTTTCACCGGCAAGCAGAAAATGAAGGCAATATTAAGCCCGTATTTTGAAGAAATTAATAAATAATAAATGGTTAAACAATGGATTACAAATTACTAATACAAGAATATCTTGACGGCGAACTTCCACCTGATGCAGAAAGTCAATTGTTTATGGCTCTATCATCAAGTGAAGAATTACGCAAAGAGATGAAAGATACAATTGCTCTGGATAAAGGTATGAGCAAACGAGTAAGTGCATTTGTACCTGCTTCCGCTTCGACAATGAACATATTCACACAGCTTGGGATTGGTGGTGCAGTAGGGGCGGCTACAACTGCGGCGGCTTTGGGCTTTAAGGGGAGCGTTCTTGCTTTTCTTTCTACTCATTCGGCGGCTGTCATTTCGGCAATTGTAGCAATGGCGCTTACTGCCGGCTCATTTCTGGCTTTCTATAATCCTCCCGACAAACAAAAAATTGCCGGCAATAGGCAACAACAACAGTTCGATATAGGTGGCTCCCAAAATTTAGAACCACCAACGGTGAAAGCTTTTAGTATGAATAGGGATAATGTTCATAATATTCTATTCAGAGTGGATACTGTTATTCGTTATATAACGCGCACAGTTCCCAATGAACCGAATAAGAGTACAAATAATAGAGAATATCAATCCGGCAATTTAATTGAGAATGGAACAGTCAAAAGACAAGAGCAAAGACAAGCATCTTTATTCGAGTTCAGTATCCCTGCAATTAATACCAACATCACCGTACCCGAAACTCAAAACTTCAATATTGATTATCCAATATCGAATAATTATTCTCCGATACCTGTGGATTTGCAAAACAACATCAATTCAGGAATATCATTCGAAATAAAAGGAAACGGATATTGGTCAATCCCCCATACTGATGTACCACAATATGACAAGGCGGCATTGGCAAATTTGCAACTATCGGCATTATACGGATTAAGTGATAATCTCAAAATCGGAATAGACCTGCGCCAGGAAACTTTTTATCAAAAGTTCATTGGGAAAAATGAAATAGGCGAAGAGTTTGAATACAAGCAGGAACCCAATTATTATACATTTTCAATATTTGGACGGTATTCTTTACTGCAAAACACTAAATACGGAATATTCGCCCAAGCATCATTCGGGGCTACCGCTACGGGCGGTGTCAGCAGACTAATGTTTGGATTTGAACTATCACCCTATTCATCAATATCATTTCTAATGGGTATTGAGGGCAGTATGCTTAGTTATATACATCAAAATAATATTTTCAATTCACCAAAAATAGGGTTGAATTATGGAGTGGCATTTAATTTTTAATAATAAACGAATAGTAACAATGAGCAAGATATTATTAATATTTTTGTTCGGAGCTTTTCTCAATTCCTGTCAGGATTCGTTGGGTTATGACCCGCATGTGAACATTAATCCGATTGGAAAAGATACAACGCTCTTGCCTCCAGATGACGGAAACAAACCGACCGTGTATATTATTGATTCGATAAAAGCAAGTTTTAAAGAAGTGATAAGACGGCGACACAGATACTACACTTTCAAATGGAGCGGCGTAACCGAAAGGAAATTAATTAAATTTGATACAAGTAATTCCAAGAAAAAACTTTGGATAGAATGGACAATGAAATCTAAAAGCAAAGATAGCGACTATCAACCATTACGAATAGATAGAATTGTCGGATTTGAAATGAAATTTGCCGCTCTTCTACAAACCAGAACATTCCTTTTGGATATGAATAAAGATTCAAGACGATGGATGATGCTAAAAATCAAGAGAACAAGAACACAGAAAGTATTTAAATTTGAACAGAAGAGTATAAAATCAAAAATTATCTTTATAGAAAACGACAAACAAAAAGGAATATTAAAATTTATGCTTTCGGCACAGTTGCCGTTTCACCAACCCTTCCAAACAAAGAGATTCTTTGGATTAGTGGAGATACACTATAAAAAACAATAATATATCATCATATAAAAACAAACCCGACATTTTGTGTCGGGTTTGTTTTTATTTTTGTATTGTTCTTTGTAGCGGGGACAGGACTTGAACCTGCAACCTTCGGGTTATGAGCCCGACGAGCTACCATTTGCTCCACCCCGCGATATTAGAATTCAAAATTACGAAAAATATTCCGAATAAAAAAAATTCAATATTTATTCAGATGTTTATTAAGTTAAGTTTACAATGAATATACAAGACGAAAAATGCAAATAACAACAAAAGAAAAAATGACGCTGACAAGTGAACAAGAGTTATGCTTACGTACAGACCGCAATCTTTCGGTGATGGCAAATGCAGGCTCGGGGAAGACGTTTGTTCTGGTTCAAAGATTTATAAAGATAATTGATGAGATAAATATTGATAATAAGGATATGAGGATAGACCCGTCTCGGGTGCTTGCCATTACTTTTACAAAAAAAGCGGCGGCAGAAATGAAGAAAAAAATTATCAATACTTATGATAAGGAATTAAGCGAATTAGAATTAGACGGCAAAGCAAGCATTGGAGTTATCAGTAATCTAAAACGTATTCGCGAAGGATTAAGCTATGCCAATATATCGACTATTCATAGTTTTTGTTCATCACTTCTACGCCAATTCCCCATAGAGGCAGGTATTCCCGTTAACTTTTCCGAAATGAATGAAGCGGAAAGAATGAAATTGATTGAACAATCAATTGACAGTACAATGGATTTTCTGCTTAATTCCAATAATGCTTCCATTCGGAATAAAATGAAACTTTTACTCGCAAAATTTGAACGCAAACAATTGAAGACATTGGTACAAAGTATTCTAAATAAAATCGAACTCTTCGATGATTTCGAGTATTTTTTTGGACAAAGTGATGAAGAAATAAAACAATTTATAATACACAAACTTGAAGACATTTATCATTTTAAGAATATGATAATTGATATTCAGGAATTAATACAAACACTTTATGATGACAATTTTCTATTAAGCGAAAAAAATCATACTCAAACTTATCGGCAATTTTATGACGCCATAAACAGAAATGCAAACACTATACTTTCACTTAATCAAAATAATAACAACTATTCCGAAATATGTAATTTTATTTCCGCTTTCAATGAAATTAATAAAATATGTTTTACAAAGACAGGAAAACCAAACAGCAGGTTTTATAAAATTGCAAGCAGAAGCGACACTGAATCATTATTAGAGCAATACAGCGAATTAGTCGTAGATGCAAGAAAAGGCGAACACTTCTTACAGTCATTATCGTATATTGACGAATATTTAAAGACAGACAGAATCCTATGGGAATTCGTTAAAGAAGTCCAAGAAACAAATGAAGATGCAAAGCAGTATTTGAATGAACTTGACTTTGATGATTTGCAGCTACGCGTCAGGGAACTACTGAAAAATAAAGATGTAGTAGATAAAATACGCAGTCAAATAGATTATATAATGATTGATGAATTTCAAGATACAAACAAATTGCAATATGAAATAGTAAAATCACTAATACCGGAAATCACAGAGCAGACAATAAACAAAGATGATATTAATTTATTCATTGTCGGCGACCCCAAACAGAGTATATATGGTTTCCGTAATGCCGATGTATCTGTATTTTATACTGCTGTAAATGACATTTGCAATTATAATTCAATGCTTATTGAACAGGGGAAATTAGACATAGAGAAGCCGGAAGCCGCTGAACGCACGATTGATAATGAAGAATTATTGGGGAAAAACAGATTAACAAGTACATTCCGCTTGCGTGCCGCAGTGGCGGCATTTGTCAATCTGATTTGCGAACGTATTATGTCCCCTGAAAAATCGGCATACGAAGTAGAATATACACAACTTGTATGCTCGAAGGATACCGACAATATTAAACTTGATGAGAATAACAATATTATTCCAAGCAATCAGCAGGGCGAGTTAATATTTCTATTATCAAAAAGAGAAAAAGATAAAGAAGAAATCCATAACGAGGCAAATGATTTAGAGATAGGAGAAAAATCAGATAATATTCAGGAAGAGAAATTAATTGCCAATTTTATCAAACATATAAAAAACAAAAAAGATAACAATTATTCATACAGCGATTTTGCAATATTGAGCAGGGCTAAAAGCAATTTCCCAAAATTAGGGAAAGTGCTTGCGGACGAAGGTATTCCATTTAAAGTACACTCGGGTAATGCCTTCTACGAGACGGAAGAAATAATGGATTTTTCGTCATTCTTAAATTTTATATATAACCCTGATAACGACATAGCATTGCTTTCGATACTGAGGGCGCCATTCTTCAATATTCAAGACACAGTTCTATTTAATTTAAAATCGCAGGCGGAGCAGAAAACATTTTGGCAAAATTTGAAAAAGTATGCAGAGGAGAAGCCTGAGAGCAATCTGTCAGAAACATATTCATTGCTAAATGATATTCTTGCCATCGCTCCATCTATGTCTATTTCGCAGGTTATTCTTCTAATTATTGAAAAGACCGGTTGGAGCGGATTAATTGAGCATAAACCGAATAGACACCAAAAAATGGCAAATATTGACAAGTTGATTGAAATAGCACGTTCGTTCGAGGATACGGGTTTTAAAAACATATATGATTTTGTCGAAGAACTGAAATTTATTACGGATAATCAAATTCTTGAGAGCGAAGCCGCAGTACTCACCGATGAAAATGCTGTAAATATTATGTCAATTCATGGAGCAAAAGGTCTTCAATTTCCTGTTGTTATTATATATAATACAAATAAAAAAACGGGGAGAAGCGACACATTTACAGTTTCGGAAGAATTTGGTCCCGGTTTTTCGCTGAAACTTGAAAATAAAGATATGGTGATTAAGCAAGTTGATTCGACAATAAATTTAATGAACAAAATAATAACAAAAGAAAAGGAAACTGCCGAAGATAAACGAGTGCTATATGTAGCAATGACAAGGGCAGAAGACATATTGGCATTATCAGTACATACAACTCAAAGCACGAATGGGAGCCTCAGAACACTAGGACAAATGAAATTGATTTCGCAGGGATTAGGTATTGACAATCTACAAGAATTATTCGACGAAACAAACGAATTAAGTATTAATACCAAACTTGACATACGCAAACAAAGGAAGGTGTTTACAACAAATTTCAATCTGAATATCAGGAGGTTTTTCGAGCATAGTAAGGAAGAAGAAGTAGAAATTGCCGACAAAGATGATGCCCGAACTGCATTAATTCTAATTGATGATATTCCTTCAAAACAAACATACGGAATGTTTTCGCCGAGTAAGTTTTCCGAATTCTTTTATAACAAGCAAGCGTTTTTTGATAGATATATTTTAGGATTGCCTGATGATTTTATTGAGAAAAACAATCAAACAAGCGGAGCAAGTGAAGATATTGCCGGCAACATATTCGGAACAGCAATACATTATACCTTAGAAAATATCGAACAATGGTTAAATGACGATTTCTCAATAAATGAAGATGTTTTACAGGTTCATATAGACAATTCCTTAGGAGACAATGAACGTGGCAATCTCGGAATAACGAAAGCAACAATGAGAAAAGACTGTATCAATATTTCGCAAACACCATTAATCAGAAGGGAATATCACAATATAATACACAGCAAGGCGGAATATGAATTATCAATGCCACTCGACGGGAATATCCTACATGGGATAATTGATTTGTTATTGGAAAAAGGAGACGGCAGTTTTGAAGTTTGGGACTGGAAATCAAATATAATAAATTCTGCCGAAGAGAAAAGCAAGACAGCCGAACACTACGAATTGCAGATGAGAATATACTGTTATTTTATATCCCAAATAGCACCCGAGCAGAATGAATACACTGCACGTTTGCTTTTTACACGCTTGGCTGGAAAATCACAAAAAGATGATGATTGGACACATAGATTTGTTTGGACTAAAAAGGAGATTGAGCAAACGCCTGAAATAATAAACGAAATAATCGAACAAATGGGAAGTAAACTTATTAACGAGCTTTTTTAGTTCTACAATATTTTTTTTATTACAAGTCTATAAAATCGTTTAATGTATATTTATCACAAAGAAATGTATGAGAAGGTTATTCATTTTTTTTATAATATTATTGGTCGCCGGTAGTGCCGAAAGCCAAATCAGAGAAATTAGCAATGCGATGCAAAAATCAATAGAGCAACGCAATGTAATTAAAAAGAATAGGATAAAATTAGCCCTAACCGCAATGGTTCCAAATAAAAAATCATCTTTCTATGACGGGCAACTTGTGAAAAGGGAATTGTTTGATACAACAGGAAAACTGCTGACTCGTTCGGAATATGAAGCATATTCCGATTCTATTTATTCTGTTTACGAATATGCCGAAGACGGTTACCTATCACAAATAACAAAAAAAGCATCGGCAAACAACGTATTAACAATAACATATACTTATGATTCACTCGGAAGGATTACACGAATAACAAATTACGGCTCCGAACATAAGGATTATGTATGCAAATATGACAAAAGGGGTAATTTAGTACTGAGGCAGGGATATGAATATTATCCAAAATTTGATAAAAAAGGGAAGACAATCCCAAATGAAACGGAAAAAATTCTTGTTGATGAAATTAAATATAAATATAACAGAAAGAACAATCTGATACAGGAGAAAGTTAAGATAAACGGGAAACATATTAGAACAACAAAGTTCAGATATAACAAGAAAAATTTGAAAACAGAAGAAGTAAATAAATATCTCGGTAATAGGGTTAAGTACAAGTATAAGTATGATAAGAATTTAAGATTAATTGAATATGTTAGATATAATATTGACGGTAGCAGAAGCTATTTCAAGGTCGAATATCAATATTACGAAGAAATATGAGCAAGATTAAAATACCCGTTACACCGGCACTTAGGGTCCTGAAACGGAACAAAATAGATTTTGAACCGTATCTATATGAGTATGAGGAAAAAGGAGGTACTGCACAAACGGCTCATAAACTTGGAGTTAATGAGCATAATGTGATTAAAACATTAGTATTAGATGCGGAGGGTGAGTTAATTCTTATGCTTATGCATGGCGACAAGGAAGTGTCTATGAAAGAACTTGCCCGCCAATTGCATAAGAAAACCGTAAAACCGGCTGATGCTAAAAAGGCAATGAATGCAACGGGCTATATGTTTGGTGGTACAAGCCCTTTTGGAACTAAAAAGCCATTGCCTCTTGTTGCCGAAGGAACAATTTTTGATTTAAATTCAATATTTATTAACGGAGGTAAGCGGGGTTTTATTATCGAAATAGCCCCGATAGTCTTGGAAAATATATTTGATTTAACAAAAGTAGCAGTAGCAATTTAATTTTTTTTGAGACAGATTGGCGGTTAATGTGTCTTATAATTATATGTTGAACCAATTTTCGGAAAAAGAAATGAAAAAGTACATAGTAATATTATTATTATGCTTAGTCAATATAGGTATAAGCAAACAACCTAAAGCCAAACCATTAGCGGCATATTTGCAGGATAGTACTTGGCATTTTATTGATGAGAACGGAGACGAATTTTTTACATCAAAGAGAATAAGCGAAGTGCGCGGATATAGCGAAGGTTTTTTTCGCGTTACAATACGAGACAACAAAAACAAGAACCACTGGGAATTCTTACACGAAGACGGTTCATTTGCATTCAAACCGAACAGTGCGGTAGTTTATGATATGCATAACGGTATGGCTCTTTCCGCAAGAAAGAATATGTGGTCTAAATCCCTGCAAATATTCGGTTATTATGACAAGAACGGGAATGAAGTCATCAAACACAAATACGATGATGCCATTGATTTCCATAATGGACTGGCTTATGTATTTAATAAGAACGAAAGCGGATATATAAATAAACAAGGCAAAATGCTCATACCGCTCAAAGACAAAGCGGGTAATGGATTTAGTGAAGGTTTGGCTCCGGTAAACACAAAGGAGTTCAAGCTCGGCTTTATAAATACAAAAGGCGAACAAATAATTGATTTTAAATATGATGACGCTCTGCCTTTTTCCGAAGGTAAGTGCGCCGTACATCTTGAAGGCTATTTTGCATTTATTGATTCCAATGATAGAATGTTGGTTCCCCCTACTTATGATTTTGCACATCAATTTCATGAGAACTACGCTTTTGTCGGCAGGTCGGAAAACAGAAGATACAATGACCAAAAATGGGGTTTGATTGATACAACCGGCAAATTAATTGTTACGTTCAAATATCCTTATGTTAAGGATTTCAGTGAGGGATTAGCCGCAGTACAGACCGAGAATAAAAAATGGGGTTTTATCAATTATCAAGACAGTTTGGTTATTCCCGATATTTTCGACAAGGTTTATTCTTTCAAAAACGGACTGGCATGGGCAAGCATCAAAGATGAAAATAAATACGGATTTATCAATAAAAACGGGGAATGGATAATCAGCTTGGACGAACCTAAACAAGTCTTCGATATTAGATGGAACAAACGCGTTCAATAACTATTATCCCTAAAATAACAAATGAAGAAAAAAACAAAAATCCGTCATAAAGTATCAATCCTTACTTTGGGTTGTAGTAAGAATATTGTTGATTCCGAGAATTTAATCGGTTTGCTTGATTATAATGATATAGAAATATGCGAAAATATTAGAAAAGCCGAAAGCATTGTAATTAATACTTGCGGATTTATTGCAGACGCCAAAGAAGAAAGCGCCAGCGTTATTTTAGAGGCAGTAAATATGAAGCGGCAGGGTTTGGTCAAGCAAATTATTGTTATGGGTTGCTTTAGTCAACGTTATATTGATATACTGGACAAGGACAGTCTCGGCGTTGATTATATATTCGGCGTCAATTCCAATGAGGAGGTACTGCGTGCAATTAAGCGGAAAGACAAATATCATATACGCAATGTACGGCGACTGCTCACACCTCCCCATTATGCATATCTTAAAATAGCAGAAGGTTGCAATCGAGAGTGTTCTTTCTGTGCAATACCCATAATTCGCGGAAAATATATTTCGACACCGGCGGACGAACTTGTTACGGAAACCAAACAACTTGTACAGGCAGGAGTTAAAGAAATAAACGTCATTGCACAGGATACTACTTACTATGGTAGAGACTTTGACGGTAAATCTCACCTTGTCAAATTGCTTGACAGATTGAGCGATGTTGATGGTGTTGAACGCTTGCGTTTGCAATACACATATCCTGCCGGTTTTCCGACCGATGTATTAGACCTAATAGCAAGCAAACCGAATATATGTAATTATATTGATATTCCTTTTCAGCATTTCTCCGATAAAATTCTAAAATCAATGAGGCGCGGCACTAAATCGGAATATATTATGAATTTAGTAGAAACAATACGCGAGCGTATTCCCGATGTAGCAATTCGTAGTACATTTATTGTTGGTTATCCGGGTGAAAGTGAAGACGATTTTGAACAATTATATAATTTTATTGCGGAAGCAAAGCTGGACCGCGTAGGTGTTTTTACATATTCGCACGAGGACGATACTTATGCTTATAAACTTACCGATACAGTGATTGAGGAAGAAAAAATTAGACGTAAAGAAGAGATAATGCTATTACAGCAAAAGATATCACTTGCTAAAAATAAAGAGAAAATTAATAATATTTATAGAGTTTTGGTGGACGGAATTACAGATGACGGATATGTAGGCAGAACAGAACACGATGCTCCCGATGTAGATAATATGGTGTATTTCACTTCTGCACGCAAGCACAAACCAGGTGATTTCGTTGAAGTCAAAATCACTGATGCCAGTGAGTACGACCTATTCGGAAGAGGCTGAATTTCCAATTAAATTCAACTATGTTTTTGCTATCTTTTGTATAGCACTTTGTTTTATTAATATATATTCAATATATTTACAAACCATATTTTTGAAAAAATAATAAATATAATGGCTGTGAATATACAAATAATCGGTACACCCAAATGCAAGGATACAAACAAAGCAATGCGTTTCTTCAAGGAGCGAGGGAACAAACCCCACTTTGTAGATTTGCGGGAACGTCCGCTCAGCAAAGGCGAACTTGAGAATATAAAACGAACAATCCCCGAGGAAGATTTACTAGACCGCGAAAGTAAAGAATATATCAAGAGCGGACTCGCATATATGGTTTTTGATATTAGTGAAAAATTATTGGAGAACCCTTTACTCTTACGCACACCTATTGTAAGGATGGGCAGTCAAGTTACAGTCGGCAACGAACCGAAAATTTGGAAACAATGGCTGAGCGAGGCAAAGAGTGGGTAATAAAGACAATTCTCAGTTGTTACAAAAGCTTGGACTATATACAACAATTGCGATAGTAGTCGGAGCAATGATTGGTTCCGGAATATTCAAGAAACCGGCAATAATGGCATCACAGCTCGGTTCGCCCGAAATATTATTATTAGTGTGGTTAGTAGCCGGTGTAATTACATTTTTCGGGGCGCTAACTAATACGGAAATAGCCGGAATGATAACCGAAACCGGCGGACAGTATATATACTTTAAAAAGATGTACGGCGACTTTGTGGCATATCTTTACGGATGGTCTATGTTCGCGATAGTACAGGCGGGTTCAATTGCTTCCATCACTTATGTCTTTGCCGAATACACGCAATATTTCTTCCTACTACCGCGGCTATCGGAAGCCACAGAAAAAGCATTTGAATTATATATACCATTTATCGGATATATCTATCCGCTTCAGAACCTCGGAGTAAAACTATTAGCTATTTTTGCAATCAATTTTCTTTCGGCGGTCAATTATTACGGAGTGAAATTCGGCGGCGGCATTGCGGCATTTTTTACGACAATGAAAGTGGTGGCAATACTCGCACTTGTGATTATAGGTTTTGCAATTGGTAACGGTTCATTTGATAATTTTACAACCGGTTCTCAAATAGTAAACCATAGCGGCTGGGGTATGGTACTTGCATTTACGGCGGCATTATCGGGAGCTTTTTGGGCTTATGACGGCTGGAACAATATCACATATATAGCCGGCGAAGTCAAACAACCGCAACGCAATATACCGCTCGGTTTATTCTGGGGTACAATTATTGTTATTACAGTTTATTTTTTAATTAACCTTGCATATCTCTATATATTGCCAATTGACCAAATGGCACAGTCCACACTTGTAGCGGCAGATGCGGCGAAAGCAATAATGGGCAATCTCGGTGGCGGATTTATTGCGGCGGCAGTGATGATTTCCACATTCGGCACATCAAACGGAACTATAATGGTATCGGCACGTGTTTATTATGCAATGGCAGAGAAGCAGGTATTTTTCCCGTCACTCGGCACAATCCACCCAAAATTCCGAACTCCATCTACATCACTTGTTGTCCAATCAATATGGACAAGTATATTAATATTGAGCGGTACATTCGATACACTTACAGATATGTTGATTTTTGTCAGTTGGATATTTTACGGTATGGGGGCGGCGGGAGTATTTGTTCTTCGCAAAAAAATGCCGAATGCCGAACGACCATACAAAGTATGGGGTTATCCTGTTATTCCGGCTATTTTTGTTGTTTTCTCATTTTTCTTTGTCGTACTAACTTTATATAATGACATCAATAATTATATCATTAACAACTTTGCACCTGGCGAACCGAGAATTATTAAATCGGCATTCGGATTATTGTTTGTGGCAATAGGAATTCCGCTATACGTCTATTTCAAAAAACGGAGTAAAGAAGTTTAGTCATAATTTTTCATAGAGGTAAATATGGCAAAAGAAATATTATCAATACATTCGGAAACACCCGAGTTGAGAAAAATCCGAAAAGTGGGCGATGCTTTGCTGGACGGAAAAGTTATACTCTTCCCCATTGATACGGGGTTTGCTCTTGCCTGCAATATGTCTAATAAAGAGGGTGTAGAAAGAATCAGAAGAATAAGAAAAATTCATCAAAAAAAGAGAATGACTTTTCTTTGTCAATCACTATCTAACATTGCTGAATTTGCAAAAGTAAGTAATAAGACATATAAAGCATTAAGGCGATTAATCCCGGGACCATATACGTTCATTCTGCCGGCAACAAAGCAAGTGCCTAAATATGCAGTGGACTCAAAACGAAAAACTTCCGGTATCAGAGTGCCGAACAATACACTTGCACAGCTATTATTGAACGAACTGGATAACCCGATTATTACAATTTCGGCAAAGCTCGGTGATGATTACGAATACCAAGACGCAGACGAAGCACTACGTCAGTTCGGTCATTCCGTTGATTTAGCAGTTATTTCCGATGACTATCACTTTGTAGGACCTTCTACAATTATTGATATGACAACTGACGATTTCCGCCTAATAAGAGAAGGAGCAAATATTGATAGTGCTATGGATTATATTGATTTTGCTGACTAATTGCAGCTACTTACATTCACAAAAAAAATTGAGGTTAAACTGTTTTAATATTAGTATTTAGATAAATTATTTCGTAATTTTACAGTGCAGCATATTGCAGTATAACGTAAGCAGTATATAATCTAAATATTATTTATTATAGAAAATGGAAAATATGGTTAAATTCATATTAACCTTAGTGGTAATTATATCATTTGCTACAATAAATTCATTTGCGCAAATCGTCAACCCAAGCGATGATTTTAGTACAAGACAATTATTGACAGGCAAAGATTATTTTGAATTGGAACTCCTAAATAAATCCGAAGAGTATATTAATAAATCAATCAAGGAGTTTGAGGATAAAACCAATGTTAATGAAGCAACAATTTATCTTGCACTGATAGACTTTGCTAACGGCAATTATTCTTTTGCAGAGAGTGCATTGGAACGATTTCTACGAGATTCACCTAACTCACCATACATAGCCCGTGCGGCATTATTGCGTGCATACATTGCATTTGACTTAGAAGATTTTGACAAGGCGGCTATACTTTTCGGTAAAGCAAAAGACATTATCAACTCCGAATATCAGAAGCGAGGGAGCAAGAAATACCCTTTGATGTCCAACCGTGCAGTATTTTGGCAGGGAGTATCATTGGCACAGAGGGGTAAGTACCGAGAAGCAAAGAAGTATTTTCAAGAATGTTATTCGCAGTATCCTAACGGAGAATTTGCCGATGACGCATTATTTGCACTCGGTATGAGTTCGGAGGTAAGCCGCGAATATGATGTTGCAATCGGATATTTCAGAACAATAGAAAAAAAATATCCATTCTCGAACACAGTGCTGATTTCAATGTTGCGAGAAGTAAATGATAATCTGATATTACGTAAACCTTCTTCCGCATTAATTACAATAGAGAACGCAAACGTCATTGTCCGGCATATACAACAAAAAGATTCACTCGGTTTGCTCTATAAAAAGCAAAGCTACTTTGAAAAGATACCCGAAGAATTGCTCTACCTACGCGGTGAAGCATACAACCAATCACAAAACTACGAGCAAGCCGCCGCATTCTTTCACGGTTTTCTTGAAACATTTACAAGTTCATATTTAACCGGATATGTAAGACTTGGATACGGTTGGGCGTTACTACATCTAAACAGAAACAAAGAGGCGGCAGAGGTCTATCAAGAAATTATTGATAAAGAATCCGACAAGCGTAATAAGGCACTTGCAGGATTATATCTTGCAATAACAAATAAAAGAATGGGCGAGCGTGAACAAGCCCAAAAAGAATTATCAAATCTTTCGTCTCGCTCCGACTATCCATATTTATCACAAGCCTTGCTCGAATTGGGACAAATTTATTATGAAAACGGTGAGTACGAAAAAGCAATCAAAGCATTAGACCGAGCCGAACGGGAAGCAACAGAAGCGCTTGTACAAACGAGGATACAATTATTACTCGGTGCTTCATATATGGAGCAGAAGAATTGGGACAAAGCAATTGTCCCCTATCGTACAGCGGCACGGCTCGCACTCAAAAGCAATTATATTTTCTTACCGCAGAGAGATTATTATTTAGCCGAGGCAAGATTGAAATTAGGAATAGCACTTGTTAAAAATGCACATCCTTCCGAAGCAATTTCGCCCCTGCTTGCATTTATTTCGAGCAGTCAAAAGGATTGGAAAAAAGACGAAGCGTTGTTCTGGCTTGGCGAAGCATATTATCGGGCAAATCTATTGAACAATGCAATAGAGACATACCAATCTTTACTGAATAGTTTCCCTCAAAGCCAAAAGCGTGAAGAGACATTATACGGATTGGGTTGGTCGTATTTCCGATTAAAAAAATTCAATAAATCCTCTGCAACATTCGGGCAGATGGTAAAGGAATTTCCCGACTCTCGTTTCGGCTTGGAAGTCTATACAAGACAGGGGGACGGCTATTACGTAACTAAGAATTACAGCAAAGCCGTTAAAGCATATCGCCAAGCGGCGAAGCTCTCTCCCTACTCGGAAGAGGGGCAATACAGTGCCTATCAGTTGGCACATGCACTGTATAAAAAGAAATCTTATGAAGAAGCCATCACTTCATTATTCTCTTTCGTCAGGACATATCCCAAATCACCCTATGCGGCAAATGCACTATTCTTAACAGGGTGGATAAGATTTCAGCAAAAGAGATATAAGGAAGCAATAGATGATTTTCAATTTTTAATAGAAGCATACCCCAACAGTAATCTGGCACAAAGAGCCTATTTTGCTATTGCAGATTCATATTATAATTTACAGGATTTTGAAAATGCTTTATCAAACTATAAAACAATTGTAGATAAATTCCCTACGAGCGGTTTATTGCCCGAAGCAATACACTCAATGCAGTATTGTTACAATGCACTCGGCAAGCCTGATGAAGCCTTGAAAATCGCCGACCAGTATGTAGCAACCAATCCAAAATCACCCTATGCGGCTGATTTTGTATTTCAAAAAGGCGAGATGTTTTATTCAGGGAAAAATTACAATGATGCTATTGCTGAATATGAGAATTTTATCAAGAAATTCCCTGATGACGAAAAGAATGTCGAGGCTCTATACAGAATGGGAAAGAGCTACCTAAATCTAAATGACTTGGACAACGCAGAGAAAACATACAAGCGAATCATTAAAAAATATTCCAAAAGCGATTATGCACCTATGGCAATGCTTGACTTGGGCTTAATCAAAAAACAGCAAGCCGATATTACTTCTGCCGATTCCATTTTTCAAATTGTTATGAAGAAATACGGTGATAATCCAATCTCCGCACAAGCAGGGTACGAAAGAGCAAGCCTTGTACTCTACACCGGTGATACCGCTCTCGCTCTCAATGTTTTGAAAGAGACGGCAATTAAATATCCCGATACGGAATACGGCGAACAGTGTACTTATAAGGTAGCTATGTATTTCCGTAACAAAGGTTGGCTTGATTCTGCCATTACGGAATTTGGCAAACTTTCAAAATCGAATATTAATGCAAATATGGCGGCGGAAGCACAATACAGAATAGGCGAAATATATATGCGACAGGGCAATTGCAAGAACGCCGTCAATGCCTATTCGACTGTTAAGGATAATTTTGCCGGCATTGAGGATTGGTTTACTCTTGCCCTACTAAATATGGGCGAGTGCTATGAACGACTCGAAAAACCCGATAAGGCAATTGAAGCATATAGGGCAATTGTTACACTGCGTCCCGATGACGATTTCGGTAAAACGGCAAAACGTAGAATTAAATTATTAGAGAAAAACAATTAAGTTATAGTGTTATGAAATTATTTCATCTCATATTAATTACATTGAGCATTTTAATTGCCAATATGTCGCTTTCGGCACAAGAAGAGGAAGCGGAAAGAAAACCGCTTGAATTGCCAAACTATGTAATTGAAGGAAAGGGACAAATCAATGTACGCTCAGGAATAAAACAAGAACCGGGCAGTATTGAAAAATTAACACAATCGGAACTTGATTCGATTAATTCGCTACAAAAGGAACAAACGGTACTATTACCACCCAAGCCTCTTCCTGAGCATATCCTTATTGTAAACAAACGCAAGGGTTTCCTTCTCGGCTCATTCGGTAGTTACCTTACACCCTATTTGGAGGGTGGCTATAATTTTGCCTTAAAGAACTACAAAATGTTTGCCAATGCAAAGCTTGAGACAAGCAGTGGTGATGCAATAAATTCCGAATATTTAAAATTATTCGCAGGTATTAATTCCGAATATTTGGCACCTGAAAAATTCTTTATCTTCGGCGGAAGTAAAACAAATTCAAATTTGCATTTTAATTACAAAAAGTATAATCTGTATGCCGAGAGAGCGGCGCGCAATCGTTCCGCATTCAATATGCTTATCTCCGTGGATAGCAAAGGTAATTATGAGGGTTCTGATTTCAGAACAGGCGGCAGTTATTCATTTCTCAATCTTACTACTGCGGACAAATCAATTGGCGACCACGGCTTGAATGCCTATCTGCATTTTAATAATTATTGGAAGACTTTCCTCATCGGTGCCGGTGCTAAAATAGATTATCATAGTTTCGGCAATAATTCGATGAACCATATTGAACTATCTGCAAGCGGCAAGTATTATTATGATAAATATATCTTCAATGCAGAGGCAGGCGTTCAGCTTGCAAGCATAATGTCAGATGCTACATTGTTCAATATTTTACTTGACTTTGATGCAAAATATATGCTAAATGAGGATTTTTCTATTTACGGAAATTTCAAGAATACAATGGAAAATTCAAATTTTCAGAAATATTATGAAATAAATCCATACATAAGCGATACAACATTTTTTACAGAGCCGATAATAACCAAGATTGCAACACAAATCAATTATCACCCGGAAGACAATATATTAGTAGCTCTGGGCTTATCATTCGGTTTGGAACATCGCAATCCCTACTTTGCAAATGCAGATACCGCAACATTCATATTGAAATACGGTAATAGTACAAATTTCGGAATTTTCTCGGAAGGCAATTGGCAATTCAGTTCTGCCGATGCTTTGCTTTATCACTTTCGTATTAATATGAATAGTATTGACGGCAAAGTACTACCATACTCTACACCACTACAGATAACAGGTATTTATAAAAGACAATGGACGGATTATTTCACCACATCAATAGGTGGCAATTATGTAGCTGGTAGGTATGCAGATTTGGATAACACAATTGAGCTAGCCGATTATATTGATTTATTCTTGGCAGCAGATTATAAATTGAACAAAAAATTTAATATTTTTATAAATATTAATAATTTATTGAACGAAAATATTTATATTTGGAGAGGGTACAGAGAGCAAGGACTATTTTTAAATGCAGGATTATTATACAGATTTTAATTAATTGATATGCCGATATTTGATGAAAATAGACTAAAAGACGAAGAATTGTTCAGCGGTTTTGCTGAGGACGATGGGGATACTTTTTCGTTAAATAAGAAAGTAGAGACATCGGAAACAACACATAAACCAAGTGTAGAAGCAAAAAAAACAAAGCCCGAAGCTAAAGTAATTACTCCGACAATTCATAAGGTCGAGCAAAAGAAAGCAAAAAAGAAAACATATCCCTTAGTCTCCGGTTTTTCTATTGCGGCAATTATTATTGCTTTGCTATTAGCAGGCTATTACCTACTGAATACAGTAAATTCTCCGTCATTCTTTTTGGAGCATTCGTCAATAGATGTCGAGCATAATTCAAACAATAATTCATCTGAAGAAATAGAATTGGACAACAAAATACAAGACGTCAAAACAGAAGTCGAAGTAATAGACACAATTGCTACTCAACAAGAAACATCAGTGAATACTACTATGATAAAAGCAGAAGGAAGCAATGAGAATGCAATTGAGACAATAGAAGAGATAGATGATGTCGAACCTGCTATTACAAAGAAAAAAACAACAATTACCCAAGCGAAAGTCGCAAGAAAAGAAATCGTAAAACCCAACAAGACAAAGAGCCAAGAAGAGAAAACTCTTGCAAAAAAACAAAATGTCGTTAAGCCAAACCCGAAATCAAATAAATCGAAAGTATTACCCAAAAGGGCAATAACAGTAAGTAACAATGACATTACGTCATCAAAGATAATACCGACAAAGAAAACATTTTCTGCGAAAACAAGTAAACATCAATTAAAGATACCACCGGCAAGCAAGAATGGTTTATTTACAATTCAGGCTTATGCTTCGGAATCTTATGATGAAGCCTCAATGTGGTTGAAAAAACTAAATCGCAGAAATTTAAACGCATCAATCGTACCCCTACGGAAACGAAATAAAATAGTTTACACTGTTCGTTTCGGTCGTTTCGGTACGGAAGCAGAAGCACGTTTAATGGCAATGAAATTGGGATTATCTCGTTCATATATAGACAGAATAAAATAGAATTGATTTGTTAAACAAATGATTTTTTTATAATTAAATATAAAAATCAGGAACGTTAAAGCGGGGGGAAAAGCTATGTATGTTCCTTATAGAGAAGATACACAAGTACAGTTAAAAATGAAGATACCGTGGGATAGATTCACGGCGAGAGGCTTTGCTATTGCTCTGGCAATCGTTTTTTCGCTGTTTTTTCTTATTTCAGTTGGCTTTTCAGATAGTAGCCCACAAAAACCGGAGCAAAATCTAATTCCTATCGGTATTATTAATTTTGGAGATGGGGACGGTACCGGCGTAAGCAAAGGTAACCTTTCACGTGAGGGTGCCAGCCACAAAGGAGCAATCACTCTTTCGGATTTGCACGATGCAAAAATTGCGGCAAATAAAAGAGCAACCCCACAAGAACCTGTCGAAGACCCTGAGAACTATCAGAACTTAAAGGCAATAGACGGAGCGGCTTCAAACACAAAATCTAAGGACAATATTGAAGGTAATTCTACTAAAAACATAGGTTCACCTGACGGTTCGCCGCAAGGTACAGGTACGGGAACTACTGGGTTCGGACCCGGAGCAGGACTCGGTTTGGGTGATATTGAATGGGGTGGCGGCGGAAACCGTGTAGTATTATTCAAGAAACTCCCAAAATATCCACCGGGAGTAAATACCGAAGCACAGATTCGTATCCGCTTTACAGTAAGAGCAGACGGCACTGTCAGCACTGTTTTCCCACTGCAGAAGGGCGACCCGTTATTAGAAAAAGCCGCTATGGATGCATTGAGGAAATGGCGTTTCAATCCATTGAAAGATGATAAAGAAATGTACGGAATTATTACGTTCACATTTAGACTAAGCTGATGAACACATTTTTGTTTTTAGATAATATAATCAACGTATTCTCGACACTTCCGACTTATGGAAAAGTTATTATCGGCATTCTGCTTTTTCTTTTATTCTTTTCCATCATCAAACGTTTTGTTAAAATCGCCATAATGTTGGCGATATTAGTAATACTTATTTTAGTTATCATCAAAATATTATTAATGCCATAAAAACAATATTTCTCTATTCTGAATAATTTTTCTAATTTTGGAGTTCTTATTATTACATTTTTCAAATGGAGAAAATAATGGCATATAATATCGGAGTAGTTGGAACGGGATATGTAGGTTTGGTAACAGGTACTTGTTTTGCTGAAACAGGTAATACGGTTTACGGAATAGATATTGATGAAAATAAAATCAAGAAACTGAAAGATGGCATTTCACCTATTTATGAACCCGGACTTGATGTTTTATTGCAGAGAAATCTGAAAGAAGAACGTTTGCTGTTCTCAACAAATCTTGAAGATGCAGTAATTAATTGCTCCATAATATTTTTATGCTTACCTACACCTCCGAATGAAGATGGTTCTGCCGACCTACACCATGTACTAAATGTAACTAAAGATATTGCACGTCTTTTGAAAAAATTAAACAAAAAAGACAAACTAATTCTGATTAATAAAAGCACAGTACCTGTCGGCACAGCCGATAAGACCAAAGCAATCCTTGATGAGATTATCCCTGAATTTCCGGTAGATGTCGTAAGCAATCCCGAATTTCTACGCGAAGGCTTTGCTATTGAGGATTCGTTAAAACCTGAAAGAATAGTTATAGGTACAAACAGCGATTATGCAAAAACAGTATTGACAGACTTATACAAACCATTTGTACGAAGCGGCAACCCTATTTACATTATGGATATCAAAAGTGCAGAAGTAACAAAATATGCCGCCAATTCGTTCTTGGCAACGAAAATATCATTTATGAATGACCTGTCAAAATATTGCGAAATTGTCGGTGCAGACATCGATAAGATACGTCTCGGCATGGGTGCTGATTCCAGGATTGGCAAACGCTTTTTATTTGCAGGTATCGGCTATGGTGGTTCTTGTTTCCCGAAAGATGTAAAAGCACTAATACATTCTGCCGAAGAAGTTGGGGCGGCTCTCGAAATTGTTTCAGCGGCACAAAGAGTAAACCGCAAACAAATTATGCGATTTATTGATAAAATCAAATCACAGTTCGAGGGAAAAGAAAATCCAAAAATTGCACTTTGGGGGCTTGCATTCAAACCGGATACAGACGACACTCGTGAAGCGCCTGCTTTTGTTATCATTGAGGAATTATTAAAAGACGGCTATTCATTAAGCGTGTATGACCCGGAAGCTATGGAAAATACGAGACTGGAATTCGGTGATAAAATTCACTATGCCAAAAATGCTTATGACTGTTTAGAGAATGCAGACTCATTAATCATTGCAACCGAATGGAGCGTTTTCAGAAAACCTGATTTTGATAAAATCAAATCACTGCTCAAACAACCATTGATATTTGACGGTAGGAATCTGTTTGAACCGGAAACCCTGTATCAAATGGGATTTGAGTATTACTGTATTGGACGCAAATAAGCAATAAACATATATTAATTATTTTTCTTTGCCGGAGATAGTTTTACAATTATCTTTTTTGATGACTGTATTAATGAACCCGGCTTAGGCTTTTGTTTGGCAATAACAAAATTACTCTTACTATCTTCGCATATAAAACCCAAAGCCCCAATGATTTTCTTAGCACTGAAAAAATCTAATCCGCGTAAGTCAGGCATATATATATCATTATTTGTTTGAGCCGTTTTTGCATCGCTGACAAAACGAGCAATATTATCGGATAGAGCAATCCAACTACGAGCAATATTTCTAAATATAGGTGCCGCAGTAGAACCGCCATAAATATTTCCCTTCGGCTTATCAAGAACTATAAGCATAGCAATTTGCGGATTTTCGGCTGGGAAATATCCTGCAAATGATGCAGTATAATGTTTTTTTGAATATGAACTATCGAAAATCTGAGCAGTACCGGTCTTACCTGCAATTTGCATACCTATCATACCTGCTTCCTTACCTGTACCTTTTTCCACTACACTCACAAGCATTGAGGTTAGTTCCTTTGCAGTATTCTCAGAGACAACACGCCTTATTTTGATTGGTGAAAATGATTTGACAATATTCTGATTATCGTTCAACAAAGCACTAACAATATACGGCTTCATCATAGTACCATTATTGGCAATAGCCGCAAACGCATTAGCCATTTGCAAAGGAGTAACGGATATTCCATAACCAAAACCCAAAAATCTACGCGATACGGCGTCCAGCTCCGCCGGACTTTTTATTTTCCCCTTTGCCTCACCTGATAAAGTAATTCCATAGAGAAGCCCGAACCCAAAATCACGGACATATTTGAATAATTTATTAGGTGGAATGCGATAGGCAAGATGAGAAAAAATAACATTACTTGAAATAGCCATAGCTTCGGTAAACGAGATTTTTCCGGTAATATGTTCATCTGTAATTTTATATCCATCATAATAGACAGTACCACCATGTCCATTTAAAATCGTTTTACTATTTGCAATGCCTTCTTCGAGTGCCGCCGCCGCAGTAATTAATTTGAATGTTGAACCCGGCTCATAAATATCAGTAATTGCTCTATTTCGCATATTAGCGGAAGAAATTGTTTTTATATTATTCGGGTCGTAATTAGGTTCGGAAGCCATAGCCAGAATCTCGCCATTCCTTGGATTAATAATGAGTACTGTACCTGCATCTGCTTTTGATTTTTTCACACCCAATTGTAATTCATATTCTGCAATGCGTTGCAATTCAATATCAATAGTTAATTTGAGCGAATATCCGTTATTTACTCTTTTCAATGCAGTCGTAGGTGTAGGGATTAGTCTGCCGGCGGCATCACGCAACATAATTACATAGCTGTCAGCGCCCCTCAATAGCGAGTCGTAGCTTAATTCAATTCCTGTCAATCCCCTATTATCAATATCGGTACAACCAATAACCTGTGAAGCAATCGAACCATACAAATAATTTCTTTTTGGTTCGATAATTCTAATAAAACCGCGTACTTTAATTGAATCAAATATTTTTGCCTGCGTCGGCATAAGCCCACGCACGAGCCATACAAAGGCACCCTTCGTATTTTTAATACGTCTATATAATTCCGTTGGTGATTTTTTGCCGGTTATAATTGAAACAAGATTGCAAATATTTAGAATTTCATTTTTATCTTTGAGAATAGTCGGGTCTAATGCAAAAGAATAACTCTTTATTGTAGAAGCCAGCAAACGCCCTTTTCTATCATATATGTTTCCGCGCTCTGCTTTTAGGTTTACTTTTGATTCGTGCTGAATGCGTGCAATTTTTCTATATTTATCTTTGTCGATAATTTGCAGGTTTACCAAACGCACAATTAATGCACCAAAGCCAAATCCGAGCAAAGCAAAAACAAAAATTAATTTCCAGAACTTTTGTTTTTGTGGATTTATAAATTCATTATTCTCATTATGCTTGAAATTATTATCCATATTCAACTTTAGTGAATTACTTACGTGTAATTCTAAAGAGCATAGGAAAAACAGCTATCACAGTAGTATATAATGAAGCGGCTACCCCATACAAAAGAAAGAAATGAGTAAATGATGCCTCGCTCAATTTTAAATAGAAAATATTATAAATGGCATTATGAAACATTGCAGCTATAAACACAATGATTAGAAATTTCAAGCTACCAATTATTTTTCTTGCTTCGCCTTCTTGATAGAAATAACCGGCAAAAAATGCAACTACGGTTTTAGTCAAGGCATTAGTACCAATAACATCAAAAGTGAAAATATCGAATAACAGTCCTATGAAAAAACCGATAAAAACCGCTTTGAACTGTCCCTCATAAATTGCAATAATAACAACAAGAATAATTAAAAGGTCGGGTGTAATATTACCGATAGCAATGAAATCAAGTACTGTAATATGAATAGAAATAAGAAGCATTGCGGCAATAACATAATAGAAATAACGAATTATATCATTTCTTGTTAGCGATGAATTGAGCGACATTTTCATTTCTTCTTGCCCTTCTTATCGGATTGAGATTCAGCCTTATTCTTATTCTCTTTCTTTTTCTTTTTTTTCTTGAAAATCAGTTTGTCCTTACGTCTTGCTTCCATTTTTCTTAATAGTAATTTCTCGTCTAATTCTCTAATCAGTTCAATCCTCTCGGTATCAGGGAGCGACTTAATCACAAATGCTTCTTCGAGCGTCTCGAAATTTACAAATGGTTTGACAACAACTTTTAAGAATAAATGCCCTTCCTCTTCGCCCGTATCAACCACTTTACCGATAGGTACAGCGACAGGATACTTGTTGCTGAAATCGGAAGTAACAATAATATCACCCTTTTTAACATCATAAGATTGTAGCACATCTTTCATAAGTAAGTATTGCCCGCCTTCCCAAACAATAATACCCTTATAGTCCGAGCGTAAACTCTTTGCAGAAATATTGACATCTCTATTCATAATTGTTTCGACAATAGCGTAATTATCGCTTGCACCAATGACGGTACCAACAATACCTGCATCAGTGCGCAAAGACATACCCGTTTCTATTCCGTTTGATTTGCCTTTATCAATAATCAGATAGTTGCGGAGTTGAACTTTGGTTATACCAACAATAGAAACAGCAATAATTTCATTATCCGAGTTTTTTTTCAATTGTAATAGCGAACGCAATGCTTTATTTTCAACAACAGCATCACGCATTCTGGTAACTTCATTGGATAGTTGTAGGTTCAATTCGCGAAGAGCATTGTTTTCATTGCGGATAGCGGCAGGATTGGGAATCCAAGAAAAGCCTTCCTGTACCCAACCGAAAGTTGCAATAACAAGAGTACGAAAACCGCCAATTTGATTAACATTGCTCATCGAGATAAGCGACAAGCTGATAACAACAAGAGCGGCAAACGAAATATAACTCTTAAACCTTATGATAAACTCAATAAAGCTTTGCATCAATTGCCTTCGATTGATTTGAAGAATACGGACTGCCCTGCTGCAAAATCAGTCCGACAAAATTTAATATCTGGCACTCTTAATTAACACCGATGAATAATCATTTAGATTTTCAAGGACTTTCCCTGTGCCACGGACAACAGCTGTCAGCGGGTCATCGGCAACATGAACAGGAAGCGATGTTTCCCTACGCAACTTTTCGTCCAAGCCTTTGAGCAATGCCCCACCACCTGTTAGCATTATTCCACGCTCATAAATATCGGCTGATAACTCGGGAGGTGTTTTCTCCAACAAATTCAGAACTGCCATAACAATAGAATTAACAGCGCTCAATAATGCTTCTCGAATATTATCGGAAGTAATCTCAATACTGCGAGGAATACCCGCAACTAAATCCCGCCCTCTCACTTCAATTGCGATTTCTTCATCAAGCTCTACGGCAGAACCAACTTCGCATTTGATAGACTCGGCAGTTCTATCACCAATTAAAATATTATGTTGCTTTTTGAAAAATTGAATAATGGCATCGGTCATTTCATCACCTGCTATTCTTATTGATTCATCGGCTACAATTCCGGCGAGTGCAATAACAGCTATCTCGGTCGTACCACCGCCAATATCAACAATCATATTGCCAATAGGTTCCTTGACTTCCAAGCCGATACCAATCGCTCCTGCCATTGGTTCGGCAATCAGATGCACTTCCTTTGCACCTGCATGTTCACAGCTGTCTCGGACGGCTCGTTTCTCAACCTCTGTGATACCTGATGGTACGCAAACAACAACACGGCGAGCCGGCTGCCAAGTTGGAGACACCTTCCGAATCAATGCTCGGAGCATTCCTTCGGCAATTTCAAAATCGGCAATTACCCCATCTCGGAGTGGTCTGATAATATTAATATCGCGATGAGTCTTCCCAACCATTGATTGGGCTTCTTTGCCTATCGCAATGATATGCTTGGTGTTTCTATCGAACGCTACGATTGACGGCTCATTCAGTACTATACCTTTACCCTTCATCCATATTAAGGTATTGGCTGTGCCTAAATCTATTGCTACATCATTAGAAAAAACATTAAATGCCATTATATTCGTGTTTATTTTTTTTCAATCGGTTACTTCTATAAAGTACAAAAATAGTTAAATTGAACCGAAAATAATAACAAAAAGGCTACTTATTCGATAATATGAGTATAAATTTATAATTTTATTAAATTAATTATGGAAATCTATGGATACAGGTTCAGTTACTTACACAAATGAAAATGGTATAGCACATATAAAATTTCAGCACCCGAAAAGCAATTCCTTACCAAGCAGTTTGTTAAAACAACTTGCCGACACAATCAGAGATGCCGGTGCTGATGAAAATGCAAAAGTAATTATTCTCGAAAGTGAGGGTGAAAAGACATTTTGCGCCGGAGCCTCTTTCGATGAATTACTGGGAATTGACAACTTTGAAGACGGATATAATTTTTTTAGCGGTTTTGCAGGTGTAATCAATGAAATGAGGAAATGCCCTAAGTTTATTATTGGCAGGATACAGGGGAAAGCTGTTGGTGGCGGAGTAGGACTTATTGCCGCTTGCGACTATGCAATTGCACACAACTCATCATCAATAAGATTGAGCGAATTTGCTCTTGGTATCGGTCCTTTTGTTATCGGTCCGGCTGTCGAAAGAAAAATCGGCAAAGCGGCTTTTGCACAATTCTCTATGGATATTGATTGGTATGATGCGCAATGGGCATATAATCGGGGACTATATGCAAAAGTATTTGCGACACACGGGGAACTCGACCAAGCAATAGAGGAACTCGCCCATTTGCTTGCTGAATCAAGCCTCGAAGCCACAGCTGAATTAAAAGCAATGTATTGGGAAGGTACGGAGAATTGGGAAACACTATTATCCAAACGTGCCGAAATAAGCGGTAAACTTGTACTGAGCGATTTCACAAAGAATTACATTCGCAAATTTAAGAACAAATAAAAAAAAAGGGGCTATTGAAAGCCCCTTTTTAATTTCAGTTTAATTGAACTTATTTCACAACAAACAAACTATTTACGTATTGTTTTGTTCCGACAATAGTATGAACAAAATAGACGCCTGATGGCAATCTGCTTATATCAAAATTAAATTCTTCCGCACCATTATTATCTAATGCTTCAATTTCCTGACCATTCTGGTTGAAAATTTTAATGCTCACATTTCCGTTTAAAGGAATATCCAAACTCATTGTTACTTCAGAAGAAGCAGGATTAGGTGAAATGGTTATACCGTTATTATCCATCGGTTCGGCAACATCACGTGGAGTATATGGAACATACTGAGTGTAATAAACAGCCGGGTCATCAAAATTCTTCTGATAGTCATAAATGATTACCGATGCATCAAAAGGGTCGGAAAATTCCAAAATAAAACCTTTTTTACCTTTTTTACCTTTCCCTTTTTTGGGGCGTTTTTTTCTAATATCAAATGGGAAGGGGTCATTCGCAACCTCATTAATCGGCATACCTTTCGATGCTTCAGGAGGATAGATAATTGGACTTACAATATCAATTTCTTTTCCGTTCTCCCAATCGCACCAAGTAGTTATCATTGTTTCGTAATGGTCATCACCATCTAAATCCAACACAATTGCTCTAACAATGTCCATATCTTCCAGACATTGGTGTTCATAAGTTTTGTCAGGAAGGGCTTTGGCACTGAAAACGAACAATGCCAAAAATACAGTTACTGCTGTACCGTAAAACAGTAATGTCTTTTTCATATAAAGCTCCTTTTTAAATAAAAAATATTATAAATATATAGTTTTCTTCTAATTATTCAATTCTAAAATACAAAATAAATAATAAAAAACAAAAAAAAATTAAATTATTTAACGATTATTAAAACAAAATAATTATTTTAATGTTTGTGAATTTATCAGAAACTATAATTACTTTACTGATATATCTATTTCTTTACATTAATAACACAATAAAAGAAAAAGTTTGACAAAAGCAATCGGCATCATATTACTTTTTTTAATATTGACGACTTCAATATCCATAGCACAAAATATTGAAGCCGATGTATTAAATATGTCCCAAAATGAAATAACTGAAAAATACTTGGATATTGCTTATGAATACTTAAATAAATCCGAGCCATTTTTTGAAAAATCCTTGAATTTTGCTCAAAAAGCATTTGATATAGCAATGAAAAATAAGGATTATAAAAATGCTACCCGTTCACTCTATATCATTGGTCAAGCTTATCAATATTTAGGCAATTATAAAGATGAAATAATCAGTTACGAAAAGGGTTTAAAACTCGCAAAGCAAATTAATGATAATGAAAATATATTTCTTTTTAATTCACTAATTGCAAATTATAAAGCAAAAAATGAAAGATACCAAGAATCAATTGAGTATTATCTGAATTGTTTAGATGTCATTGGTAAAAATAATAACATACAGCAATTAGCATGGCTTTATAATCAGTTAGGAGTAGCCTATTTCCATCTCTCAAAATATGAGAAGGCGTTGGAATACTATTTTAAAGCTCTGGCACTAAAAGAAAATACGAAAGACAATAAAGGAATAGCAAGAACATATCTCAATATTGGCACAGTATATTCGGAAATTAATAATTATAAAAACGCATTAACATATTTACAAAAAAGTCTAACAATTGCGGAAAAGAATAATCTCTTTTCCTTACAAGCAATTATTCTTAATAATATCGGAAATATAGAACAAGCAATGGAAGAATATCAGAAATCAATTAAGCATTTCAAGAAAGCACTAAAACTCAAAAATAAATTAGAAGATTTAAACGGCATTGCTTCAACAAATAATAATATCGGTACGGCTTACGAAGAACTTGGCGAATATTTAACTGCAAAAAAATATTATCGGAATGCTCTCGCAATATCCCTGAGAATAAACGACTTAAATGGTATAGCCGTTTCGTTTCGCAATCTTGGAAATATAAGTATTAAATTAGGTAATATTGAAACAGCAATAGTTTATTTGAATAATGCAATCACAATGGCGGATACAAATGATTTGCCGGCTGTAAGAAAAAATGCTTATTACAGTTATGCTATTCTATATTCAAATTTGGGAAATCATAAGAAATCCGACAAGTATTACAACAGGCATATAAGATTGCGTGACTCATTGAATAATGCCGAATACAGAAATAGAATGGCACAATTGGAAATCCTATACGAGACCGAAAAGAAAGAGAGAGAAAATAAACTTTTACGATTGGAAAACGAAGCAAAAACAAACGCTATTCAACAGCAACAAACATTGATAACATTTCTTGTTGTCGTAGCCGGATTGATTTTCTTGCTTGTTGTACTTGTACTGAAAAATAATAAAGAGAGAAGAAGATACTCGCAACAATTAGAAGACAAGAACAAAAAATTGACAGAATCGGAGCATAAACTTAAAATCAATAATGCAACAAAGGACAGATTTTTCTCAATCATATCTCACGATTTGCGCAATCCCTTTGCCGCTCTTTCTATGGTTGTGGACAATTTAAAATACAATCTGGATATTATGAATAAAAACAAGTTGGCAAAAGTTGTTACATCTCTTGAAGACACGGTCAACGGGACGAACGACCTATTGCTCAACCTGTTGGAATGGTCTCGTACACAGACAAACAGAATGCAATATTTACCGAAAAAAATTGATGTTGCTGAATTATTTAATAAGAATATTCCATTGCTCCAATCGAATGCCGAAACAAAACAAATTCGTATTCACAAGTCATTTGAAAGGAACTGCACGGTATTTGCAGATGAGGATATGCTTAACACGATTATCCGCAATCTCGTTTCTAATGCAATCAAATTCACACCTCGCAATGGGAACATCAGTATTGTTATCAGCAGGAAAAACGGCTCTATAGAGACTAATGTAATTGATACCGGTGTAGGCATTGCCCCCGAAAATATCGAAAAAATATTCCGAATTGATGCTAAAATAAAATCAAAAGGAACAGATAACGAAGAAGGCACAGGCCTCGGACTTATTCTTTGCAAAGAGTTTATTGATAAACATAACGGTTCAATAGAAGTGAAGAGCGAATTAAATAAAGGCAGTATTTTTACATTCAGATTACCGGTAGTAGAATAGTATGAAAAGCAAAATCTTAATATTTGTTCTAACATTATTTATAATATCATCTTGCGATGAAGGACTTGCACCACCGCCACCGGTCAAGAAAGCAAGTATTAGCGGAACGATTACTTATATAAGTGGTAAAGACAAATGGCCACCCAAGGATTCCGTTCTCGATATTCGTGTTGTGGCGTTCAAGAATGAACCTCCGAAAGATATTCTCGGAGAAGTAACAAGTGGGAACGCTTTTTTTACAGGCTCGCTACCGAGCTTTACAGATACATCATCATATTTTCTTGAATTTATCGAGCCACCATTGACCATCAAGTATTTGGTAGCCGCACAGCAATATGGTTCAATATTCGATTGGAGAGTAATAGGCGTATGGACATTAAACGGTGATAATACCAAGCCTTCATCAATAAACATTGAACCCGGAAAGAATTATAAAAATATTAACATTAAAGTTGATTTTGAACATTTACCACCTCAACCATTTGACTGATGAAAACATATTTATACATATTCCTTGTTCTTTTAATATCGCTTGGTAATATTTCCAATGCAAAGAGCCGTAGCAATTACATCGTTAGCGGAAGTGTCAAAACTAAATCAACAAATATGCCTGTTATAGGTGCATCAGTAAGGATTGACGGTGCTAATATCGGTGCAATAACCAACGCAGCCGGCGAATTCATTATACGAAAAATTCATAAAGGAAGATACAATCTTCTAATATCCTGCATTGGATATAAACCCAAAAAAATTCTCTTTTCCACAAAAGCACAAAATAATGGCGACACAATTTTTATAAATACAACCCTATCCGAGAATGCGTTTAAAACTTCGGAAATAGTAGTTTCAGCGAACAAACAGGTGCAAGCTGTACAAGATGTTCCGATTTCAATTTCAATTATTGACAAAAACGAAATACTTGATAGGAACATCGGCGAATTTGACGAAGTGCTAAAATATATACCCGGCATTCAGGTACAGCAACAAAACATAAGCATACGCGGCTCATCAGGTTTTGCCTTTGGCTTAGGTTCACGTGTTACGCTTCTGATAGACGGTTTCCCAATGCTATCCGGTGACAATGAAGATATTAAATTTGACATATTCCCTGCAACGGAAATAGAAAGAATAGAAGTCGTAAAAGGTGCCGGTAGCGCCCTATATGGGACGGGGGCTATTGGAGGAGTTGTCAATATAATTTCCAAAGAAGCAACAGAAGCGGGTAATTTGAGTTTAAAAGCATATTCCGGCTTCTTCACAAAGCCAACTTATACTCAATGGCAATACAGAGAATCCTTGCCATTCCGCAGTGGTGCCGTGGCTTCATACTCGCAATCTTTTGGTAATTTAGGCACACTTGTTTCGGGGCAGTATTTCAGAGATGAAAACTATCATGCTTACGGCGATGAAACACGCTACAATTTATTAGGAAAAATAAAATATAAATTAACAGATGTTGGTAGTATTTCATTTCTCGGTAATTACGCCAATGATTATTCAGCCGATTGGGTTTATTGGAATAGCCTTGATAGTGCTACCCGCCCTCCAATTGGTACAGATAAAAGCGTAATGATTACATCAGACAAACTAATGCTTGCAAGCGAAGGCAAATATATGTTTAGTTCAAAAAATTTTAGTCTACTCAAAGTTGGATTTCTCCGTACATCGTTTGCAAATTCTTACGCAAACGATAATGCAAATTATAGGCAGTCTGTGGCAAATGCTTTGAATACGGAACTTCAGTTAAACAGTTTGATAGATTATGAAACAACACTTACTTATGGGATAAATTACACATACAATACAGTATCGTCCAAAACTTATGGCATTCATAGCCAAACCATTACGGCGATATATGCACAAGGCGAGCTGTCTCAAATCAATAATTTGATTACAACAATCGGCTTACGTATAGATAACGAAAAAACAGAAAATCTACAAGCAAACACAATGCTATCACCTAAGCTCGGTTTCAATTACTCCTTATCAGATGCGACAAGATTGCGGCTATCAGGAGGCAGAGGTTTTCGGGCGCCAACAATTGCGGAGAAATTTGCATCAATTAAATTCCAAGGATTTGAAGTTGTTCCTAATCTCAATTTGAAACCGGAACGGAGTTGGTCTGCGGAATTAGGCATAAGCAGTGATATCGAAAGTCGAAAGAATGCCCTACATATTGATGCTTCTGTTTTCTATAATTATATGAATGACCTGATTGAACCTACATTCGACACTAAATTACCGGACGCACCTATTAAATTTATGAATATTACAAAGGCACGAATAAGCGGTCTGGAATTATCAATCAAAACAATTCTATTCGATTTTCTAAATTTCAATTCATCAATTACACTGATGGACCCGAAAGATTTAACACTTAACGAAACTTTGAAATACCGCTCTAAATTTTTATGGTATAACAGCATTTCTCTTCCGTTTAAGTATTTTGAAATACAAGCGGACTACAGATATATGAGTAGAGTAGTCAATGTGGACCAAACACTTGGACTTCGGATTAAAAACTTCGACTCACGCGTTCCGGTACATATTGTTGATTTTCGTCTATTGTGCAATCTATATAATTTCTCGTCATTACCATTGCGCATAGGTATTAATGCCAAGAACCTTCTAAATTATTATTATACGGAGATACCCGGCAATCTTGGTGCTACTCGCCATCTAAGTTTGATGATTGAGGGTTCGTTTTAGGAATCTCCTTCATCTTTAATAATCTATAGCAAATAAAAACTATTCCGGCTACACTAAACAAAAAGAGTAACAAAACCGAAAATATGGAAGTCGAACCTAAATCGAAGTTATCCGTATGGTCTGCAAATATGAATGACATTACTCCCATAAAATTTAGGAGGAAATGCAGAATGACAGGAACAATGATACTCGAACCCGCATACGCCGCAAAACCGAAAAAGGCACCTGCAACCCAAAGAGACAAAAATATAACAGGATTCAAGTGCATTGCGGCAAACAGAAAAGCTGAAAAAACAATTGCATAAGAAGACTTTGTAGTATATTCAAGAGATGTCTGCAGAAATCCCCTAAACAGGCTTTCCTCCGCTACTGCCGGAACAATAGCCACAACAATAATACTACGAAACACTGCCCAAATATCCGTGCCGCTTATTATACCCTTCATAGTATTTGTATAGTCGTCAATTAATCGCTGATATATTGACATCCAAGAGTTAGGAATAATGAACCCCTGCAAAGCGATACAAGACTGTGAAAATATTTCAATGAATAATACACCGAGAGAAGCAAGAAAAATATACTTAATACCCGGGAAATTCAGTCGAAAAAAATATCGCCAATCAATACGAAGTGGTTTAATTGCAAAAATTGCGGGAATGAATAGAAACAATATTTGCCCCAATGCCAATGCCCAAGGATTAATACTCTGTATATTATCACTAATAATAATGATTAGAACGGCGCTAAAAATAGCATAAAAAAACATTATGATAAAGACTATCCCCAGCACATAAATTATGTTATTGGAACGTGATTTATATTCTTTTTCTATATCTTGCATAAGTTCAAATTATATTTCTAAAAAATAAATTATTCTTTATTATAAAATAAATATTTTTTATGTTTGTTTGAAAGAAATATGCTTTAATTATAGTATATTTTTTAATATGTATTGAATAACAGGATATTGACAACAGAAATTGAAGAAAAACACGTTAATATTATCATTATTAATCATTATCGGATATACCGCATATCCGCAGACTTATATTGATGTATTTAATAATAATACTTTTACAAATATTAATAATCTTATATCTATAATCGAACGTCCCAAGCGGGAATCAGATAGTACAACAGGTGAAAAAGAGGATAAGGCGCAATTCAACAGGTGGCGTTGGTTCTGGGAACAACGGACTTATCCGAGCGGCAGAATACCTGAAATCAATCATTATTACAATTATTCGATTGGTAAAAAACACAACTCAGACAAAATGCTTGCCTCGAAATGGTCTTTCATCGGACCCAAGAAATCGAAAGGCGGAATGAATGGAATAGGACGTGTCAATGTTGTCAAAACCGACCCAAGAAATCAGAATATATTCTGGGCAGGTGCGGCAAGCGGCGGGCTTTGGAAATCCACCGATGCAGGAAAAACCTGGAATACAAACACAGACGGCTTTTCAAGTCTTGGTATTTCGGATATTGTTATCCAACCGAATAACAAAAAAACAATGTATTTAGCCACAGGCGATGCAGACGCCGCTTCCACATTCAGTACCGGTGTTTTGAAATCCACCGATGCAGGAAAAAATTGGAATACAACCGGGTTGCAATTTAAAACATCAGAACTAAAACGCATATATAAACTTGTGATGCACCCGACTAATTATAAAATTCTCTATGCCGCCGGTAATAACGGTATTGATAAAACTACGGACGGCGGCAGAACTTGGAATACTATCTTGGAAGGGAATTTCTTCGATTTCGAAATAAAGCCCAATGACGGAAAGACTATTTACGCAGTTGATACAAAATTTCATATATCAACGGACGGCGGTAAATACTGGACGGAAAGCAATTACGGCTGGCCCTCTACTAATGTTAGGAGGGTGTCCATTGCAGTTACACCTATTGCACCAAACAATGTTTACGCACTTATTTCAGCAAATAATCACGGCTTCGGCGGTTTTTATTTTTCTACAAATTCCGGTAGGATTTGGCAAAGCAAATCAAACACACCGAATATTTTGGGACGCTCTGTAACCGGAAGTGATGCCGGAGGACAGGGTTGGTATGACTTATGCCTTGCGGTCTCCCCTATTGATGAAAATTTAATTTACGTCGGGGGCATTAATCTATGGCGTAGTGAAGATAAAGGCAGCACTTGGAAGCTCGAAGCAAATTGGTATCCTACTCTCGGTGCTTCCACTATTCACGCCGACCATCATGATTTATGGTTTATACCGGGAACTGCTACCCTCTTCTCGGCAAATGACGGAGGTATTTACAGAAAGCATGCTAATAGTAAATGGGAATGGCTTGGTAGCGGTCTCGGTATCACGCAGTTCTATCGTCTTGGTTGTGCCGCTACGGATAGCAGTAAAATCATAGGGGGCTGTCAGGATAACGGCACCAAGCTAAAAGACGGTGCTACATTTCGCAATGTACGGGCAGGGGACGGTATGGATTGCCTGATTGATTATTCAGATGCAAATACTATGTACACCTCAATACCATTTGGCACATTGCTTCGTAGCGAGGATAACGGCAGACATTTTAACAATATACGTCCTGTCGGTGCATTCGGTAATTGGGTTACACCGTTTATCCAACACCCGAGCGAACCATCGACCCTATTTGCGGCAATGAATGAAGTCTATAAAACAACAGATAAAGGCGACAGCTGGCTCAAAATTTCAAAATTCAAAATTCCCGACAAAAAGGCATTGAATTTCATTGCAGTCGCTAAATCAAATCCCGATTATATCTACACGGGACAGGGAAACGGAATTTTCAAAATGACATCAAACGGTGGCAAATCTTGGCAGGATATTGAACGACCTGTTGATTTATGGATTACCCATATTGCGGTCAGCCCGCATAATCCCTCGTTAATTTATATTACTCTTAGCGCCTACACTGAGGGCGAAAAGATATATCGTTCAAAAGACGCGGGCAAAACTTGGGAGAATATAAGCGGGAATTTACCGAATGTTCCTTTCAATGTGGTAGTTTGCGAAGAGAATACACCGAACAGGATTTACTTAGGTTGCGATATCGGGGTTTTTTATCGTGATGATACTAAAAAAGATTGGGTTAAATATTCTGAAGACTTACCGAATACAGTTGTAAATGATTTGTACATACATTATTCGACTTCTATGCTACGTGCCGCAACATACGGACGCGGACTTTGGCAAACAAAATTGGTCAAAACCGAAATACGCCCTGTTATCATTGGCGACACAGCCATCTGTGGCAATACTCCAACAACATATTATACGCAGAGTTTTGATGGTATTAAAAATACTTGGACAGTAGAAAATGCAACAATTGAAGGCAGTCCGAATGCTGATACTATTACTGTAATCTGGGATACTCCGGGCAATTCTAAAATTAAGTTAATCCAAAAATTAGCCGGTTCGGAGCGTGTTGATTCTATTTCTAAGGTCATTCATATCTTTGAAAAGCCAGTAGCGGAAATTGAAGGAATGGATACCCTCTGCAACAAAACAAAATTTACATTCAAGACAAAGGTAAGCAAATTTAGGAAAAAATGGGAAGTAACAGGTGGTACAATTATAGGGAGCGACACATCGAAAACAGTTGATATTTATTTTGATTCCGATACAGGGGCAACATTGAAACTATCAGTCTATACGGAATTAGTCGGGTGCGAGTCAAGTTCCGAAATGCCAATCACACTCAATACGGTTTCTAAGCCAAATATTATCGGTGCTGACACTACTTGCACCAACTCCGAGGCAAATTACACCTGCGATTTTCCGACTAAATTAATACCTGTTTGGAAAGTAAACGGTGGCAATATAATCAACAACATAGGCAATCAAATTACTGTCAAATGGCAGAACGAAAAGAATTGCAAAGTTATTCTGACATTGATTAATCAGAATACCGGTTGCAGGGATTCATCTCATTATCCGGTACATATTGTAGCACTGCCGCCTGCTGAAATATCCGGCGATTTCACTCCTTGCCTTAATACACCGATTACATATAATACAAGTGCGGATTTACCCTATAAATTCAAATGGACGGTAGAAGGCGGGCGTATAGTAGGGACTGACACTGCAAAGCAAGTTTCCGTTATCTGGGAAAACGGAAACAATACCAAATTATCTCTTAGCAAATCATTAATGCACAGCACTTGCAAATCGGATACAACGATAACTATATCTACATTGGATAAGCCAAATGCGATTATCGGAGGCGATGATACGCTTTGCCTTAGTCAATTTGGCGATTATTACGTCAAAACAATTAATGGCAATACAGTACTATGGAGCGTTAAAGGTGGTGAAATAAACGGCTCGTCAAGCGATTCCACAATAAGAATCAAATGGACGCAAAGCGGAATAGGGACCGTAAGATTAAGCCTCACAAATCCAACAACAAATTGTACTGATACGGCTATATTTAATGTTATGATTAATCCGCTTCCACCCGCTACATTTTCGGGTAATTTCAAAGTATGTCCCGAATGTACGGAAAAATACTTTGTCAATGCCGGTGGATTTACAAATAAATGGACAATTAATGGCGGGAACTTGCAATCACCGGACAATGCGGATACCATCACCGTCAAATGGAGTAATATTCCAAGCGGTAAAATTATGCTAAAACAAACTTCGCCTACAACACATTGCTCGTTCACAACAGAGCAAGCAATATCAATCTCCGAAGCAAATAAACCCAATATCAGCGGTACTGAATCCGTATGCGCAAATTCCATACACATTTATACGACATCTTCATCGACAGATTATCAAAATGAATGGTCGGCAGAAAACGGAATTATTATCGGTACTAACATTAGTTATATTGTCAAAATCAAATGGACAAGCAGTGGCTCGGGCAAAGTAAAACTTAAACAAACTAATAAAAATACACATAAACAAAATAGTTTTATTACCAACATAACGGTTTATGCTATTCCCAAAAAACCAAGCATTACTCGCGAAGGTATGTCTCTTCGCTCCAATTCGCCAAACGGCAATCAGTGGTATTTTCGCGGAAAGATAATTGCCGGAGAAAAGGGCGAATACTACTATCCGACAGAAAACGGTATATATAAAGTCAGAGTAGAAAATGAAAACAAATGCTTGTCCGAGTTTTCCGATGAATATAATTTTGTTTTCAATTCTGTTAGCTATGAAACAAATAATACTCTTACCATATTCCCCAATCCTATAAGGGACGAATTGCATATTTCAACTGCTTTCCATCTGGACAAATCAGCAAAGATTAGAGTAATAAATATACTCGGTATGGAATGCAAAATATCAAGTATTAATATTTCCGAGCATTCATTACAAATGAAAACTAACTGCCCAAACGGCTCGTATATGTTAATAATGTATATTCACGGAAAAACCTATTATCGTCCATTTATTATAAGCAAATAAAAAAAGGGTCGCAGAAGCAACCCTTTAATACTAACATCAATAATCTAAGATATTTAAATTGACTTTTGATACAGGCGGTATTTTTTATAAAGTTCGCCGTTCATAGTAGTAGTCAGCCCGCGTTTCATCATTTCATTATCTTCCAAAATCCAAGAAGCCTCACCGGCATATCCGCCTTCCTCAACAGAACGATTGCCGACCTCATAATAAAGGACAACATCAACACCTGTTTTTTGGAATTCCGGCATTACACCGAGAGCAATGATACGACAACGATTTATTGATTTCTTCTTAGTAATCATATTCCATAGCGCCCCCAAAAGGGAACCGCTTCTATTATGAATCAACACCTGATTCATATCGGGTAAAGCCAGACCGAAGCCGGCAAGTTTGCCGCGCACTTCGATAATCACAGCCATTTTCGGATTTGCAACCATTTTCAAATCCTTAGCAATATAATCGAACTCTTCATTTGTCCATTTAACAAAGCCCCAATTAGGTTGCCAAGCGGCATTATAAATATCCTTCAATGCCTGTACATCTTTTTCAAATTGAGTTTTGTTTTTGAAATTTATTTGCCTAACGGTAACATCATAACGCTTGCGAATGACCCCTTGCAATCTCTTCATTTTTTCGCTCTGGAAATCATCAGGTTGCAGAAGATAAGCATATAAATCTTTTGCTTTCTCAAAACCGTAATTTGTACAAAGGTCGTTATAGTACTCTGGATTGTATGTCATCATAATCATAGGCGGGTCATCATAACCCTCGAACAGCATACCGACTTCATCATTCATCGAAGGATTTTCAGGACCAATCATACTGTCTTTCCCCTTATGTCTGAGCCATTCAGCCGCCGTATCAAATAAAGCGTTAGCGACCTCTTGTTCATTGACACATTCAAAGAAACCCCAAAATCCGACATTGTCATTATGCGTTTTATTATGATTATGATTAATAATTGCGGCAATACGCCCAATTACTTCGCCATCTCTATATGCCATAAACATCTTAATTTCAGCATGCTTATAGAATGGGTTTTTATCAGTATCAATTAATTTCATTCTGTCTGCAAGAACAGGCGGCACCCAATATTGAGTATTTCGATAAAAATTCCATTGAGACTTAACAAACTTCTTTTTGTCGGCTTTTGTTTCGACCGGCTTAATCTCAAAACTCATATATATCCTCAAATTTAATTCAACAAATTAACAACGATGTATATCTCTGTGCATAATTTTTCTTGATTCCTTCATTCGTTCGTCCTCAGCCAAAGCCAGCAGACGGCTGTTCAAATTGCTATCATTCTCTTTTTTCAATAGCTCGGCAACATAATCAATTACTGCCGGTGGGAAAATACCTTCACGTTCATAGTGCGCCCGCTTAGCCAATAGTAATTCCGCCGAATCAACACAACAAGTCATAAGTACATCAACATCGGCACTTGCACCGCTACCACCACTATCCACACGACTGATTTCAGCCAAAGGAAGAGATTTATCAGTATCAACTAAGCCCCAATCAACCGCCATAGTAATACCGGCAAGTAATAAATGGACATTAGCACTGCCATCGGGAGAACGCAACTCAACAGTCTGTCGCACTTCATCTATCGGTGAAGGTGTCTTTTGTTGAGGATTGACAATTTTCGTCAGATTACTGACTTTAGTCCAAGCAAGCGGCACTCGTATTAAAGCCGAGCGATTGGAGTCGCTCCAAAAAACCTTAGTAGGTGCTTCCTGCCCGGGAACAAGTCGTAAATATGAAGCTGAAACAGTATTACCAAACGATGTAAGACTCGGGGCATATTTACATAAACCACCAATTAATTTAAGAGCATCATTAGAAAGTTCGCCTGCCGAATCGCACATAATGTTTTTACCGTCTTTGCTCAAAGCCATGTGAATATGAAAACCGGTACCAGCCTGTCCGGGTTCTATCTTCGGGAAAAAAGTAGCAATTAATCCATACCTATACGCAACATTACGAATTATCCAAGCGGCAAGAATAACATTATTAGCCGCCTCCTCGACATCGGAAAGAGCAAACTCAATCTCAACCTGTTCGGCATATTTGCCATTAAGTTCGGTGTATTCGCTATCAATATGATGTAAAGTTCCTACCTCATTATGAGCATATTTCACCGAACCGGTTATTTGCGAAATAATTCTCAGCATCTCACTTACAACCAGCCCCGTCTTGGCAAACGGCGATGAAGCATGATAACCCTTCTGAGCCGGCAAAACATAAGTACAATTTTCCTGTTCGCCAAGTAAATAAAATTCCACCTCGCCATGAGCAAGAAGTTCATAACCATGATTTTTTTTCAATAGATTATGCGCATTGGAAAGAATATTATCGGGAGCAAAATTTGCAAGATTACCGTTACGGTCAACAAATTTGCAAATGAAATCCAAACTACCTTCTTCAAACGGATTGAAAAAAGCAGATTTATAAAGTGGTACAACGTATAAATCGGATTTACCGACCTCAACAAGTCCCTTGAAAAGAGAAGAGCCGTCCACCCTTTCGCCATCGGTCAAAATCCTTTCCGCTTGTTTTCTTGATGTAATCGGAATCTTTAATTCTTTGATTTTTCCGTCAATACCCGTATAATGGAAAGTAATTCTCTCAATATCATTGCCGATAATTACTTCAATCAAATCCTCGCGCGTAAGCTCTTTTTTGTCTTTATTTGTAAAAACTTCAATTGGGTTTTTAAGCGTTAAATAATCTGTGTTTTTTGTCATAATGCACTTTCTCCAAATTCAAATACCGTTTAATCATATATTGTAGCTTATAAAAATAACATTTATTAAAAGAAATTCAATGAAAATTTTTTATTTAAAACAATTTTTTTTAGCATCTGTTGATATACAAAAACAAAATTATCAACTAATTTAGTTAACTTTACGGTACTAATAATAACAAAAATGAAAATGGAAGAATACAACAGAAATAATCGCAAATTTGATGCTCTGATATGCTTAAATGCTACAATGCCTACAAAAGCGTTATTCCAAGCAATTGAATACGACAAACTAATTGCCGCAGACGGTGCGGCAGATAAAGTCTTTGCATTGGGTATTTATCCCGATTTTATTATCGGTGATTTTGATTCGCTCAATAGAAAAGCCGTACCTGATGATTATGATGTCAAGTCCTTTATTGTTGAACATAGCCAAGAAACAAATGATTTTGAAAAAATATTGAAATACTGTTTTCAGAATAATTTAACTCGTCTCCTAATCTTCGGAATGCACGGCGGCGAGTTGGAGCATACACTCAACAATATAAGCGTATTCAAAAAATATGCAGAGATTCTGAATATGACCGTTTACGATGCCGGCAGAATAGGAATATTTATTAATAATTTTATTCGCTTAGAAACAAGTAAAAATGAAACTATTTCCTTAATCCCAATGCCAAAATCAATGCTGAAAACAAAAAATTTAAAATGGGAATTGGAAGATGAGGTATTGGAACTCGGCAATCGCGAAGGCGCTAGGAATATAGCTACTTCTGATTTTATTGAAATATCCGTTATACAGGGCGATATACTGCTTTTCTTCGATTCGAAATTTAATTGACAATAAACAATATTTCGCAACATTCGTCATATCAGTTTGATAAACGAAAAATGATGATGGAAAGCAAAACACATATTATCAACAGTAAGGCACTAAATCGGAAAATGCAAGTGGTAGCTTACGGACATTATGGAACATCTTTACTCCTATTCCCTACTATTACTGACAATCCATTTGAGAACGAAAATAACGGTATGCTCGAATCTATGAATGACTTCATAGAGAAAGGGAGACTTAGGATATTTTCAATTGGTGCAGTTAATTTTGACAGCTGGCTTAATAGGCAAATTCCGCATAGCAAGCGTTCCGAAATCCACAAACAATATAATACATTTATCCAAGATGAACTCGTACCGTTTATTTTTTCGATGACAGACGGACCATCGCCCATTATAACAGTAGGAGCGGCAATCGGTGCTTATCATGCGGCAAACACATATTTTCGCCGTCCCGATTTATTCTATGGAACAATTGCTCTCAGCGGCACATTCAATATCGAACATTATACTGACGGCTATTTCGATTCAAACTGCTATTTCAATTCACCTATTCATTATTTATCAAATATGGAGCATCCATATTGGTTATCTTCGCTACAAACTAAACGTCATATATATATTATGAGCGGCTCGGGCAGAGATGAATATCCCGAGAACTCCGTTCATCTAAGCGAAATACTGAACTCCAAAGGTATTCGTCATCATTTGGACATTTGGAGCGAAGAACATCATCATTCGGCTGATACTTGGAATGCAATGCTCCGTCATATTTTAGTAACGAAACTTTAATAAAAAATTAATGACAAAGAACAAAGTATATATAGAAACTTACGGTTGCCAGATGAACCTGAGCGATAGCGAAATTGTCTCTTCTATTTTGGAAAAATCAGGTTATCAGATTATTCACGATGCCACAAATGCAGATGTAATTTTTTTAAATACTTGCTCGGTACGCGATAATGCAGAAAATAAAATTAAAGAACGATTGAAACATCTCCGTAGGAACAAAAAAGACAACAAGGAACTTGTAGTCGGTATCCTTGGCTGTATGGCTGAAAGATTGCGGCAAAAATTAATTGATGAGCAAGAAATCGTTAGTATGGTGGTTGGTCCTGACGAATATCGTAAAGTACCGCAATTGATAGATAAAGCATACAAGGGCGAAAAAGGAATTGCCGTTAAGCTTAGCCGTGTGGAAACATACGATGATATTGAGCCACTCCGAACCGATGGACTTTCCGCTTGGGTATCAATTATGCGTGGGTGCGATAAATTCTGCACTTATTGCGTTGTACCGTTCACACGCGGTCGCGAACGCTCACGCAGGGCAAACTCTATCGTAAACGAAATAATCAAACTAAGTGAAAGCGGTTTTAAAGAGGTTACACTGCTCGGACAAAATGTTAATAGCTACAAAGACATGGAAGCAAATATTGATTTCCCTGCTTTGCTTGCCGCAGTTTCCGATGCCGTACCCGATATGAGAATACGCTATACGACATCTCATCCTTATGATATGAGCGACAGATTGATTGAAACTATGGCGAAATATGATAATATTTGTAATTACATACATCTTCCCGTGCAATCAGGCGCTGACAGAATACTGAAATTAATGAATAGAGATTATACTGTTGAACATTATCTGGAACGTATTGCTAAAATAAAGGAATTACTTCCCAATGCTTCTATTTCAACAGATATTATTTCGGGTTTTCCGGGTGAAACCGATGAAGAACATCAATTAACACTTGCACTGATGCGGCAGGTTAAATATGATGGTGCGTTTATGTTCAAGTATTCGCCACGCGAAAACACAAAAGTATGGGATATGCCTGATGATATCGATGAGAAAACTAAAACAAAACGACTGAATGAAATAATTGAACTTCAACATCAAATTTCTCGTCAATTGAACGAAAACGAACTCGGGCGAATCCATAGGATATTAGTCGAAGGTGAAAGCAAAAAGAAAAAAACCGAATGGCAAGGTAGAACGGATACAAATAAAGTTGTAATATTCACGCATACGGAAGACGTTAAAATCGGTGATTTTATTAATGTTAAAATAACAGGTTCAACATCTGCAACTCTATTCGGAACCCGTGTATAATTGTTGAAAACATCGTGTATAATATGTTGAAAGCAGTGGATAACTACAGCTACATTGTGTAGAACTCCCGTAAACCATGTTGAAAAGTGGTGATATACGGATATTGAATTTTATTGGTATTCACCTCCTCAATAGAATTAAATGACAGCCGACCACCCCGCCGCTCACGGATTGTCGAACGTGTTATTATTATTCCTGCTGCCGCAGGAATGACAGTAATGTGAGAAAAAAAGACAAAAGGTAGAATAACCGACCCTCTCCCAAAGGGCGATGGGGCGAACAGGTGAGCGATGCAAAACCGCACCTTGACGGATGCGGTTTGAAACAGCCCTTGCAAAACAGCCGAACACCCCGCCGCTTCGCGGCACCCCTCTGCGAGAGGGGAATTGAAAGGTAAACAGCCGACCTCTCTGTCGCTTTGCGACATCTCTCCTTAGCAAGGAGAGAAAATAAACAGCCTGTATGCTTCGCCTGCGGCTCAGCATGACGAACATTTGATTATTTACTTAATGAGGTTCCTGCTTGGACTTCGTCGCTACTTCGCGGTCGCAGGAATGAGAGTAATGTGCGAAATAGATACAAACGCATCATCAGGCTCTGCTTTACGGTGTTCACCATATGTATTTCTTGAACGGCAGAGCTTAACACAATATCCTATAAATTTATTATAATTTTTCACCTGTTTTAATATCAAATGCAATTATCTCTATATATTTTTTTTTAGTTATTTTGTCATATCCCATAAAAATATCCGTATATTTTAAACAAATTATAATATTATTTTTTCTTATAAATTCAATATTCTCGTCATCCTCCATAGTACATATTAAATGACGATATTTTGACGAATCAGATAAGAATGCAGCAGTTAATGAACCCGACAAGAATCCTGCCCCCCCCTTGCCATGGTTCATAATATTCAACATAAAGATTATTGTCAATTTTTTTAGTATTCAGATAATTTTTTCTTTTATCAACACAACTATTTGACAATACCAGAAAAAACAATGCTAGAAGTATATAAATTCTACTGTTTGTTATCATAATAAGTCATACCTTTATATTTCAATTTAAAATTCTTAATGCGATTTTCAACTATTCCAATGTATATGAGATAATAAAATGATTATTCATATATTTTATTACTTCTTTAAATTTTATTCTCTGTGTATTACTTACATCATCTTTACATTCCAAAATATTTTGAGCAACATATTTCATCTCATAATACACTTCGAGTGTATCTTTAGATACTGTGAAAGGTAATTGAGTAACTTTATTAACATCAAAATTAAAATTATGCTTTTTTGCGTACGGAATTAACATTAGCACTCTTTTAATATCTTTATTTGAGAAATTACTATCTAATATTATGTTTAATATGACATCCTCTTTCGGTTTGATTCTTATTAAAGATACATCATTATTCATTAATGTAAAATCAGACAATATATCAAATTTTTTTGTACAATAATGGAAATGATCGCTGCTAGATAAAACTATAAAATTTAGTTTGTAAGAAGAATCAGGATAAGAGAATAAACGTTCATCTTTTTTAAGCAAATAAACTTCCCATAAAGAAGATTGAATATATATTGGATAATTAAACGGATTCTTAACTATTAAATGGATAACTTTTTCAGATTTATCGTCAGCATTTAGTAGCGCAAATAAGAATATAATACTAAAAAATAATATTAAACTGAAAATCATTTTTTTCATTATTTATCCTCAATTATTTTTACTTCACGACTACTTTTCAAAGTAATAATAAAATTTCAAACAAACAAGAATATTTTATTAATGGATGCAAAACCGCACCCTGAAGGATGCGGTTTGAAACAGCCCTTGCAAAACAGCCGAACACCCCGCCGCTTCGCGGCACCCCTCTGCGAGAGGGGAATTGAAAGGTAAACAGCCGACCTCTCTGTCGCTTTGCGACATCTCTCCTTAGCAAGGAGAGAAAAAAACAGCCTGTATGCTTCGCTAATGCTCAGAATGACGAACATTTGTATATTTACTTAATGATGTTCCTGCTTAGACTTCGTCGCTACTTCGCGGTCGCAGGAATGAGAGTAATGTGTGAAAGGGAGGCGAAAGGCAAAACAAAAAAGGGCTGTCTCGTAGTGAGCCAGCCCTGAATAACTTCAAGTATTTCCAAATTTATTTCTTTGAAGCAACTGCCGCTTTTTCTATCTGTATTCTAACGTTATCGGCAATCTGAATAGTCATAACTGTACCGTCAATATCCGTAATTGTTCCGTGGATACCAGATGCAGTAATCACTTTGTCGCCCTTGCGGAGGGCGTCCAACATATTCTTATGTTCTTTCTGACGCTTCTGCTGGGGACGTATCATCAAGAAATACATAATCAAGATAATAGCACCGAACATTACCAATGTCATAATCATACTGCCGCCGCCACCTTGCTGTCCGCCTTGTGGTGGCATCATTGCGAAAAGGCTTAAAAGTCCTGTCATATTTAATTCCATATAATAGTTTTTAAAATTATTTCCTATTTAATTTACAAAGATAATAAAATTTCAGATTTCCATTGACTATATTTTCCTTCGAGTATTTTTTCTCTTGCATTTAGCATTAGCCATTTATAGAAAGCTAAATTCTGTTGAGTGGCAAGTTGCAAACCGAGAATCTCGCCGGAAATAAACAGATGACGCAAATAGCCGAGAGTAAAGTTTTGACTTGCATAAGAATTAAGCCCTATATCAATCAATTCTTTTGAATATTTGTACTTGGCATTTCGAATATTAATTTTACCTCGTGTTGTGAATAATTGTCCGTTACGTGCATTCCTTGTAGGTAGTACGCAGTCGAACATATCAATACCTCGCTCAATACCTTCGAGTAAATTCTCGGGAGTACCGACCCCCATTAAGTATCTCGGTTTATCGCACGGCATTATATCTGTGCATACATCAACGATTTCATACATCATTTCCGCAGGCTCGCCAACAGACAGCCCACCGAGAGCATAACCGTCAAAACCGATTTCAATCATTTTTTCTACATATTCGCTTCTCAAATCGTGATACATACTCCCCTGCCCTATTCCAAATAAATACTGTTTCTTTCTATAGAGTGGCTCTGTATCAACAAATCTCTCTTTTGCTCTTGCCGCCCAACGTAGTGATAAATCCATTGATTCTTTTGCACTCTCGTAATCAGTAGGATATTCAGTGCATTCATCAAGCACCATCATTATATCCGAACCAAGCAGACGTTGAGTATCAACAACATTTTCAGGAGTGAATAGATGACGTGAACCGTCAATGTGCGACTGAAATTCAACACCGTTCTCACTTAGTTTTCTCAATTCCTGCAAAGAGAAAACTTGGTAACCGCCACTATCGGTTAGTATATTTCTATCCCAATTAATAAAATCGTGCAAACCGCCAAACTTATTAACTACATCGGTTCCGGGACGCAGATACAGATGATAAGTATTGCCGAGGATTATTTCAAATTCCAAATCATATAATTCCCGCTGTTGCATTGCCTTGACGGTACCTGCTGTGCCGACAGGCATAAATACAGGTGTTTTGATTTCACCGCGAGCAGTCTTTAAAATACCCGCCCTTGCCTTCGAATCACTACTTTGCTTAATCAAATCAAACATTTGTTTTCTCAAATAATTTAATAAATTTCAATATCAAGGGATAGACAAAAAAACTAATTATAATACCGGTAATATCTGCTAAAATATCAACAATATCCGACTCCCTACCCGGCACATAATATTGATGCAATTCATCGGACAGAGCATACAAACCACCAATTGCAACAAGTAAAACAAATAGCTTTCTCCTGCTAATATCTGTACTTATTCCGGAAATTGAATAAACAAGCGTCAAGCCGAAAACTAAATATGCCAGAATATGCAGTATTTTATCTTCAATACTAATCCCCAAGTCAGGAATTTTAATATTAGATTGAGCAGACACAATGAAAATCATTATTGCTATTGCAAGCGGCGGTATTAAATATTTTAACTTATTCAATACTATTCGCCCCACCACCGATAACAAAAGGTAATGCTTCTATCAAATCGCTTGCCGTCAAAGTCTGCTCACCGAAAGCGGCATTGTAATTATCCCCTGCGGCGGCGTGTACAAATGAACCGAGAGCAACAGCAGTAAGCGAGGACATACCAATTGCGACATTTGCGGCAACAATACCTGCAAGCACATCACCACTACCGGCGCTTGCCATTCCTGGATTTCCGTTAGTTGTCAGAAAAGTAAGATTCCCATCAGAACTTATACTTGGATAGTGCTTCAAATGCACAATACATTCAAGCTCCGCCGCAAATCTTTTGCAATATTCCAAAGGGCTATCATCAATGGTGTTTCTATCTTCGTCAAGCATACGGGCAAATTCCCCAATATGTGGAGTTAATATCAAATTTTCATTATATTTTTTAGACCTGTCAATAAGTTGTAGAGCATCAGCATCAAGAATAACTTTTTTATTACTAACGATTTCTTCAAACAAATTAGCAAAGAGTTGATAATGAATATCACCAAGACCGGGACCAATGAGAACTGCGTCAGCTTTTAAACATCTTTCTTTAATTAACGACATATTCTTTTCCCAATAATTCTCAGATTGGTTCTCCGTGTGGCAAATTACTTCCGGTAATATTTGCGGGTGTAATACTTCCGAGAAAAGTTCAACCAAGCCAGCTCCTGTTTTAATAGCGGCGTTTGCGGCGAGTGTACCTGCTCCGGGGAACCTCTTTGAACCGGCGATAATGACTAATCTTCCATAATCGAACTTACTTGTACGCCTGTTTCTCGGTGGATACAGTAATTCCAAATCTTCATACTCAAAAGCAAAAGTATCGGAAAGTTCCTCAACACAAGAGTAGGGCGCCCCTAAATTTGCTACTAATACATCGCCGTAATAATCGGGACCATCGCCCAAGACCTGCCCTGTTTTTTTTGCATACATTGTAACAGTTAAATCGGCACGGAAGCAATTATCTGCGGCTTTGCCGGATAATGTATTCAAACCTGTCGGAGCATCAATTGCAATTCTAAAAGCAGGCAAATCATTAACAATATCAAGAAGAACATTAGCAATTCCACGAATATTCTCAGAACCGCCAACACCAATCATAGCATCAATTATACAGTCATAATTCCAATCAATATTATTGATAATATCCGAGTTTGATATATGCTTTACGTTCATACCAATAGATTTACATATATCATAATTGGTTTTTGTTTCCCCAGACATTTTTTCTTCATCGCCGAGCCATAGCACATCAATACCAAAAGTATCGTTCAAATGACGAGCCAAAGCAAAGCCGTCACCGCCATTATTGCCACTACCGCATAAAATAGCAATAGAAAAATCCGGTGGCATATCGCTAAATAAATCTATTAAATACTCATAAGTACTACGAGCGGCATTTTCCATAAGCAAAGGAGAAGGAATCCCCAAGCTTACAATTGCTTTTTTGTCAGCTTGTCGCATTTGTTCGGGTGTTAGAAAGTGTTCCATATTTTCACCAATTATTTTTTTAAAATTTTCAAATTCATTATATTAAATTACTAAAATGTTTTTAATAATTGATTTATGATTATATTAATTTCATATTCATTGCAGAATTTGAAACATAGTATAAGCAATTTCGTATTAATCGCATAAACTATTAATTTATTGAATGAAAAAGTTATTTAACATAGAATTATCGGTGATACAAAAGGGTTTGCTGTGGACAGTAGCATTCGCGGGTATTCTTATTAAAATCATTATTGATTCGCTTTTCCTTTTGATAGAGCAATATGATGGAGCATTCCCCTTAATGCTTAGGTTGCTATTTTCTCTTGTTTCAGTTCTCTCTCTATCGCTTATATTTTTTAGCGATTTCAAATTGAAGATGACGCATAAGAATACAAATTTTTCATCATACACATCTGAATTATTACGAATATTAGTTTTCTATTTTGTATTGCTTATTTTTAGCGGTTTTCTGCCGACTTCAATCATCGGCGGGAATAATCCGCAATCATTGGTTGAGATTATCTATATCAATACATTTTCTTTTGCGGCTCTTATATTATCATTGATGAGTTTGCTTTTCTTCTTTAAATGGATATGGTATAGGCGCTTCAAATGGACAAAAAAGCATATAAAATTGTTAGTTGTATTAATATTTGCAATTATTATTTTTCAGGATTTACCAAATCATTTCTCTCATCTGGCACCTGATGAAATTAAAGAAAATACACTTATTTTCACAGTTAGTATTATTCTTAATATTGCATTTATTCTAGTTGCATTCTTTGCGTCCAAGAAAAAAGAATGGATAGCCGCCCTATCATTAACAGATAAATGGAAGGTGTTCGGCACTTCTCTTGCAATCATTTTAGTTACAATAGCAATGATTGTTGCCGATATTCAGTTTGAAGGTGATGGTAAATTATCGAATTCATTAAATACTATATTCCCGACCGGTTCGCTTTTTGGTATTTCTACGCTAATTCTATTGATTTACTCCGTGCGTATATTTTTCGCCGCGATGCTCTCAATCCCCACATCAGGTATTATTGAAAGAAAATATAGCGACCTGCATTCGCTTACGTATTTGAACAGAGTAATTGCTCATACCATTGATTTTAACAGTTTGATTGACACAGTATCTAATTTGTGTTTGGTATCAGGTAGTGGAAGTATCGTATGGACAGATATTATTTCTGATGATGGCGAAGCGAAAATCCATTCATTACACAGTGCAGTAAAATTGCAAAAACGCAAGGAAGCAGTAATCAAAGAACTTGAAACGGAATTCTATTCGGACAAATCACTTCATAATTTTCAAAATTTGAACGAAACATATTATGTTGAATCTATACCCGAATATCAGAATTCTGCAATACAGAAGCTGGGAAAGATTTTCAATGCCAAATCTCTACTTATTGTCCCTATGATGTCAGCCTCTGAAAGAATCGGAACACTTTATCTAATTCACCCGAATGAATACGGTTTCGATAGTGAATTTCTAATATTGTTGAGGGCTTTTAGTGATAATCTGAATATGGCTATCGAAAACATCAGATTGCTCGAAGAATCAATTGAAAAGGAAAAATATAAAAAAGAGCTGAAAATTGCTCGCGATATTGAACAAAAACTAATCCCAAGGGAAATGCCGGAAATCACAAACTATTCATTGGCAGGCTATACAATTCCAGCCGATGAAGTCGGTGGCGATTATTATGATATTATTTATTTGAAGGACGGCAAACCCTGCCTTTTAATCGGAGATGTTTCGGGCAAAGGTATGAGTGCCGCATTCTATATGGTTCTTCTAAAAGGTGTTGTTCTTTCTGTTGGAAATCAAGTGGAATCGGTTTCCGAATTATTGAAAAAAATTAATTGCGTACTATACCGCGAAATGGAAAAACAAATGTTCATCACAATGTCCGCCGTCAAAATTGAAGATGAAAAGGGTACAATTTCACTAGCTCGCGCCGGACATATGCCCTTTATTGTCAAGTCCGAAAACGGAACAATCGAACTTAGACCAAAGGGTATCGGATTATGTCTTACTTCCCCCGCTGTTTTCGATAGTGCTATTGAGGAAGTAACTTTAAAACTCTCACAAAATGCACAATTACTAATGTACAGTGACGGAGTTGTCGAAATGTTTAAGGATAATGATGAACTACAACCTGATTTTTTGAAACAAATTATAAATAAATCAGTATATACTAATAGCAAGGAATTGCTAAACGAAATAAAATCGAAAATTGATGATTTGAAAAAGGAATATAGAATTATTGATGATATGACACTTGTGTCCCTTACATATAGTAAACGAAAAACGGAGATTGACAATGATTGAAAAAAATAAATTTGCAATCAGTAACAAATCATTGGGAAAGGTAGATTGCCTTTACCTCAATGGTTTCCTTGATGCACATACGGCACCGGAACTCGAAACCGCTCTCAGTAAACTTATTGATGAAGGACATAATAAAATTATTGTGAATTTTAGCGAATTGGACTATATAAGTTCGGCAGGATTGGGTGTTTTTATGGCATTCATTGAAGATGTCAGAAATAAAGATGGCGATATAAAACTCTGCTCAATGAAACCTCGAGTTTTCTCTGTGTTCGATTTATTGGGTTTTCCATTGCTATTTGACATATTAGACAATGAACAGACTGCTATTGAACGTTTTTCAGACAACGATGTAAAACCGAGTATTAAGATGTAATGACGACTTTGACAATGCAGAATAGTACAAGAAATATTACAGTATATAAATTGAATTCCGATTATTCCAATCTGAATGATTTAAGAGATTTTATTGCGGACAAGGCTCAAACTTTCGGTTTCGATGCCGATACGGCTCATTTGATTTCGCTTGCCGTTGATGAAGCCTGCACTAATCTTATACGCTACGCATACAAATTCGATAAGTCGAAAAAAATAGAAATTAATATCAAATCTCAGCAGAATAAACTTATAGTTATTATAAAAGACACAGGAAAGCCATTTAATCCGCTTGATGTTCCTCCACCCGATATGCAGGAATATTTTGATGAATTCAAAAGAGGCGGACTTGGTATTTTCATCATTCGTAAAGTAATGGACGATGTAATATACAAACCGTCGAATAATGAACAAGCACATAATGAATTAACGCTTCTGAAAAATCTTTTATAGCACGATTAGCATACCTAAAAAAATTTTTTTGCCAAGTGAAAATTACTTATTTTTCGTTTCAATTTTTTACTAAAAAGAAAAATAGTTGATAGTATAAACTATGAAAGCTTTAATAATAGCCTCGGGTGTCATTTTAGGTATCATACTTGGACTGTTCCCTGGAATAAATAGACCCAAACCACTAATATGGAAGGTATTGGCATTTACTTTAATGCTATTGCTTATTCTTGTTACTTTTATTCCGCCAATCGGTGCAAATTTTGCTACTGCAAAGTATCTGGCTAATGCCTATGACGACTATTCCGGCAATTTGCTAGTCAATATATCCAATAACATTAAGTATATTGAAAAAGAGAAAATTTGGAAAGTAGATGTTTTACAAAATAAAAGAAGAGAAACATTAATAATAAAATCCAAAAAACTCCCTCAGGAAATTACAAGCGGAAATAAACTTGTCGTTAAATTCAAATATGATAGAACAAAAGATGTATTCATTTATTGCTCAACTGTTTCCATAAATCCACCCTTAACGTTCCCACTAGTCCCGGGTCTTGAGGAGCAAATCAGAATAATGAATTTCCACGTACCGGTAGCTTGGATTTCCGTATTAGCATATTTCTTTGCTATGTTCTATGCAATACAGTACTTGCGAACACGTAATCCCGATTACGATTTAAAGGCTTCATCAGCGGCGGAAATCGGAATTATATTTACAATTTTAGCTACTGTAACGGGAATGATTTGGGCTAAACTTAATTGGGGTTCATTCTGGAATTGGGACCCGCGTGAGACCGCAATATTTTTATTATTACTAATCTACGGGGCGTATTTTGCACTACGTGCGGCAATTGAAAACGAAGACTTGAAAGCCAAACTAAGCTCCGTCTATTCAATCATTGCATTTATTACAGTACCATTTTTGGTATTTGCACTGCCACGCATTCTTGCGGGCTTACATCCCGGCTCTGAAAATGACGCAACAGCAGGTCCAATATTAAGCACACAAGAAAATACGCTTAATTATTTGCAACAAGTAGCATTCAGTATGGGTTTTGCCGCATTCAGTATGTTATTCTTCTGGCTACTCAATCTGAGATACAGACTTAAAAAAATCGAATATAAAATATTATAAGGTTTACTTATGTACCAATTTTTAGTTGAAAATACATTATTCGTTGTGCTGATTATCGTACTGATTATTTGGTTCGGTATAGCATTCTATATTTTCATTATGGAAAGAAATTTAAAAAAAATTGAACGGATTATCGAAAGTGATAATTTTACGAATGAATAATTGAATAGGAAAAAAATGAATAAAAAATATATTATAGGAATTATTGTTGCGGCTGTTTTCATTATTGTGGCTGTGCTTGCACTTGATTCCAACGCTATAGAATATGCGAATTTTGATGATGCCATAGGCACAAACAAAACCGTACAAGTTACCGGTTCGTGGCTCAAAGAGAAACCTACGGAATATTCTCCCGAAGATAATTTATTTGTTTTCTATATGAAAGACAAAAAAGAGAAAGAAGTAAAAGTTGTTTTCAACGGACCGAAACCGCAGAACTTCAATATTGCCAATTACTTTGTCGTTACGGGAAAATTCAAAAACGATGTATTCTATGCAACGGATATACTAACAAAATGCCCGTCAAAATACGAAGGTCAGATAGACGATTTGAAGCAAAACGACAACTACTAACTATGAACTTATCAATTGGATATTTATGTTTGGAAAATTACTGATATATGTTTTATTTGTCGTTGCATTAGGTTCCACAGGAGCCTATTTTTGGGCGGCAAAGAATGAAAAAGAAAAATATCTTGCAGTAGGACGCAATCTATATTTCTACCTGACAGGCGGAATTATTGCCGCTTCTATGTTCTTATTTTATAATATATTGATTCATAATTTCCAATATACATATATTTGGAGTTATTCATCAACTAATCTCCCCCTACATCTGCTTATTTCCTCATTCTATGCAGGACAGGAAGGTTCGTTTCTGCTATGGACATTGCTACTTGCAATAATGGGTGTTTTTCTAATGCCATACAGCAGAAAGCACGGTTACGAATCCTTAGTAATGGGTATCTATTCGCTTATCATTGTATTCCTTCTGTTAATCTTGATTGTAAAAAGTCCTTTCAATATGATTTGGGAAACATTCAGAGACCAAAACTTAAAAGTAGGTTTTACCCCACCGGAAGGCAGAGGACTTAATCCGATTTTACAGAATTACTGGATTGCAATACACCCGCCCATTCTATTTATCGGCTATGCGGCAATGACAGTACCGTTTATTTTTGCTATTGCCGGAATGCTCCGAAAGGAATACCATAAATGGATTGAAATAGCATTACCTTGGACTTTGTTTGCCGCTGGTATTTTGGGACTCGGCATAATGATGGGTGGATTTTGGTCTTACGAAACACTTGGCTGGGGTGGTTTCTGGGGCTGGGACCCAGTCGAAAACGCTTCCTTACACCCTTGGTTAATCGCAGTTGCATTAGTTCATACAATGCTTGTACAGAAAAACACAGGCGGGTTAGTAAAAACAAATCTTGCTCTCGCTATTATTGGCTTTGTACTAGTTCTGTTTGCTACATATTTGACAAGAAGCGGAGTACTTGGAGATGCCTCTGTTCATTCATTCGTTGACCCTGGACAGATTGTTAATTTCTTATTGCTCTTTTTGCTACTATTTTTTACTGTAAGTGGTTTTGTCATTCTGTTTTTCAGAATGAAAGATATGCCTAAAACCCAAACCGGTTTTCAATTCAGCTCGAAAGAAATGTGGCTATCGCTCGGTTCCATACTTATTATCGGTCTAACTGTTTTAATTATTTATGGTACGACCCGCCCGATACTACCGTCTTTTCTCGTAAGTACCAAAGCGGCATTATCGCCCAAGCAGTACGACCAGTTCTCGACTCCGATTGTACTGTTTATTCTTCTTCTAAATGCAGTTTCAATCTTTTTAGTATGGAAAAAATCCAAATGGAAGAATGTATTCAAAAAAATATCTATACATTTAATATTGAGCATAATTGCCGCAGTTGTTTCATATTTTATGGGAATTAGAAGTATCCCCTATTTGTTACTTGGTTGGTCTGCTTGGTTTTCATTATTTATTAATATTGATTTATTAGTCAGGAATATATTTAAGAATCCCAAAATCACCGGCACTTTTATCGCACATTTGGGACTATCGGCATTGATTTTGGGAGCCATTGCTTCCGGCACGTATTCCGAAACAAAACCATTAGCCCTGCGAATGGGGCAAACTGTTATTAATGACGATTATCAATATTCACTTATTAAGAAAAATCAGATAGAAAAGAATTTTAAGGACAGAGAGAAATACGAGTATGTTATTAAAATAGATGACGGCAAAGGAAGTGTTGATTATGTTTCTCCCGTTGTCTATTGGAGTGATTTCAACAATTATGAAACCCCCTATTTTGAACCGGGTATAAAAAGATATTTCCTCAAAGATTTGTATATTTCGCCTAAAAATTGGGACTTCGAGAAGATGGAACCCGCACCCGTACTAGTAAAAGGACAGTCCGTAAAAGTTTCTTTTGACACTAACATAGTAGTTAAATTTTTAACTTTCAATATGTCCCACTCACATCAAGCATCGGGAGTAAGTAAGCCTCAAAAATTCGGCGTTATTGTTAGCTATAATATGTATGACAATATAAGGCTTGACACACTGGAGATGGAAATGGATATGAAAGAAAACAAGATGAACCCAATTCCCCGTCCGATACCCGGAACAGATTTACAGATTATGGTAACAGGCTTTACTCCTAAGAAAGAAATGTCGCAAACTGAAATAGAGCTGATGATATTCAAAGAAGTATTCTATGTAGATGCTACATTCAAGCCTTTCATCAATCTTGTTTGGCTGGGAGTAATTGCAATAGTTCTCGGTTTTTTCATTCCTATTTTCCGATATAGAAGTAAAAACAAAGCAGGAAAATATACTAACTCGGAAACCGAAGAAACAATAAACGGGAAAAATAATAGTTCTATTTCGTAATATTATCAAATATAAAAAATATATTTACGTTAAAGAATAAAAATATTTTTTTTAATAATTTTAATATAAAGGACTTTTTAAATGAAGGTAATAAGAATTATTACATTGGCAACAATAATGGTAGTCGCAACATCATTGATGATTTCCTGCGGCGAAAATAATAAAGAGCAAGTAAAAGCGGGAACAGACCTGGCTTTATCAAACACAAGCGGTTCAGTTAGCGAGCAAGCGACAAGCGAAGCAAGCGAAGACAATGCCGTGCAAACCAAAGTCTATGCTATATCAAGCGTAGGAGCAGCACCGGGAAAAGGTAAAGCGGTAGATTTCAAATGGCAGGAAGACGGCAAAGATTTTTCTTTTGCTGATGTTACAAAAGGAAAAGTAGTTCTACTCAATTTCTGGGGAACTTGGTGCCCACCGTGCAGAATGGAAATTCCCGATTTGGTAAAATTAAGTAAAAATTTAGCAGGCAAAGATTTTTTAATGATTGGTATTGCTTTGGAACGTAATCCTACATCAGCACTGAAAAAAGTAGAAAATTTTGCAAAATCTCAGAATATGCCCTATTATCTGTTTATTGATTCCTCGAATGATATTGTAAGACGCTACGGCGGTATCAATGCTGTACCAACAACATATATCATCGGTAAAGACGGAAAGATTGCAGAAACAATAGTTGGAATGCGTGATTATGACACATTCCTCGCCGCAGTAAACAGAGTATTGCAATAATACAGCAATATATATAAATAAAAAAAGAGCCGTCAAAAACGGCTCTTTTTTTGTACGCCAGACAGGATTCGAACCTGTGACCCTCAGCTTAGAAGGCTGATGCTCTATCCAGCTGAGCTACTGGCGCATCAAATAAGAATACAAAATTAAGCATTTTCCCCGAAATTGAAAAACAAAATTTGCATTTTGAGCAAAATATTCCTAAATTTGTATTCGGGTCAAGTCCCGTGCGACTAAGACAAGCCCAACCCCGCCAGGTCCGGAAGGAAGCAACGGTAAGTTTGTTCTCAGTGCGCCACGGTAAACTTGACCTTTTTTTTATTTGTTAGATTAATATAGAACTAATTCGTCTAATAATAGATAATAAAAACAAAAGAAATTATAGATTGAGTAAAGGCAAAAAAATAAGGAAAGAAATTGTAATCAATTCCGCATTGAATGAAGTAAGAATTGCAATTACAGAGAATGGAAAGTTAGCGGAATTTTTCATTGAGACACCCGATAAGGAACGTTCTGTTGGTAATATCTACTTGGGACGTGTAAAAAAAGTCGTCCCCGGGCTTAATGCGGCTTTTGTAGATATTGGCTTCGGTCAGGACGCATTTCTGCATTTTTCAGATGTCGAGGATTCCTCCTATGAGCATTTTATTACAGATGAGGAAGACAAGCCCGATGACGAGGAAATGTCAAACGAGCCGGACGATTACGAAGATGTTTTTGATGAAATAAATATTAGCGATGATGAAGACGACGAAAAATCGATTGATAATAAAAAATCATTTGAAACTTCACAGACAGTATTCTATACAAAACGTAACGGACCTATTGACATTAATCTTGAAGAAAACCAGAAGATTATTGTCCAAATCGTTAGGGAAGCATATCGCTCGAAAGGAGTGAAAGTAACCACAAAAGTATCACTGCCAGGACGCTATGTAGTACTATTACCATTTGAAAATATTATTGGTATATCAAAGAAAATATCATCTTTCAAGGAAAGAAAGAGACTGAGATATCTGGCTCGCACGGCACTACCCAAAGGCTCGGGTTGTATTATCAGAACAGCGGCTCGCGGTAAGAATGAAAAAGAACTTATTAGAGATTGGAAGCAACTCGTTAAAACTTGGCGTGAAATTGAACAAAAAATCAAGATAGCCGATGGTGCTACTTTGCTTTATAACGATATGGAACTTGCAACAAGCGTTATCCGAGATTTATTTAATAAGGATATTGAAAAAGTTCATGTTGATTCCAAGAAATTGTTCAAGGAAATTAGTGGCTATATTAAGTGGTCTTCCCCCAATCTTTTGGATAAGATTGAACTTTATTCTGAAAAGAGACCGATTTTTGACGCTTTCGGTATCGAAAAGGAATTGGAGCAAACATATAAAACAAAAGTTAATCTGCACGGGGGTGGTTCTATTGTTCTGGAACAAACAGAGGCAATGCATGTAATTGATGTCAATTCCGGTAAATCCACATCGGAAAAACGTCAGGAAAATACCGCAATGAAAACAAATCTCGAAGCCATTCATGAAATTGCTCGTCAAGTAAGACTAAGAGACATGGCAGGAATGATTTTGATTGATTTTATTGATGTTTACAAAAGAGAGAATAAGAAGAAAATATTCGATACAATGCGGCGTGAATTGAGTAGAGACCGCTCTAAAACGGTAGTTTATCCTCTTACTGAACTCTGCATTCTTCAAATAACCAGACAACGCATCAATCAGAATATTTCCGAAAAATTGACCGATACCTGTCCTGTATGTCATGGCACCGGACGAATTGCATCGAAATCCGTTCTGTTCAACACAATAGAGCGTTGGCTTAAAAATTTCAGAATACATTCACGTGAGTTCAAAATCAATTTGATTGTTCACCCTCATATTGCGGCATATCTGACGGAAGGCGCCCTATCGCGAATGTCAAGACTAATGCTAAAATACTTTGTGAAAATCAAATTGGTGCAAGACGAGAACATTCCGATTGATACTTTTAAAATCGAATCGGCAAGACAAAAAAAAGATATAACAAATGAATATAAAAAAAGCTAATATGAGCAAAAGCACAACAGTTTCAATACTTGGTTCTACCGGTTCAATCGGTGTGCAGACTTTAGAAGTTATTAACCATCATTTGGAACAATTCAATGTTAGATATTTGACCACTAATGAACGTATCGATATTCTTGCTCAACAAATTGAAAAATATCAACCTAAGGGCGTTGTTATAACTGATGACAAAGCATTTAATGAGTTTAAGTCTAATACATCATTCAAAGGCAAGATATTATTCGGAATAGAAGGACTCATCGAAGCGGCATCGGATACGACTAATGACCTTGTAATTTCCGCATTAGTAGGTTTTGCGGGGGTTGTCCCCACTTTGTCTGCTATAAGAAACGGAAATGATATTGCACTTGCGAACAAGGAAACACTTGTCAGTGCCGGTTCGGTTATTATGAGCGAGGCAAAGAAGTATAATGTAAAAATACGTGCGATTGACAGCGAGCATAGTGCTATTTTGCAATGCCTTGTCGGTGAGTCGATTGATGAAGTAAGTAAAATAATATTGACTGCATCAGGAGGACCATTCCGCTCCCTGCCACTTGAAGAATTTGAAAGCATTTCTGTTGAGCAGGCACTTGCACACCCCAACTGGTCCATGGGTAATAAAATCACGATAGATTCCGCAACAATGATGAACAAGGGCTTTGAACTTATTGAAGCATATTGGTTGTTCGGACTTGATTTTGAACAAATTGAAATAGTGATTCACCCGCAATCTATTATTCACTCGCTTGTCGAATTTATTGACGGGTCGGTGAAGGCACAGCTCGGAATGCCCGATATGCGAATACCGATTTCGTATGCTTTGAATTTGCCCGAGAGGAAAAAGTATAATTTCAAAAAACTTGATTTCAAAGATGTAACGACTCTAACATTCGAACAGCCGGATTTCAATCGTTATCCCTCTTTGCGATTGGCTTATGAATCACTTGAAAAATTCGGTACAGCACCTACGATTCTTAATGCCGCTAATGAAATTGCAGTCAATGCTTTTCTCAATCAAAAAATCAAATTTAACGGCATATCAAGCGTTACGGAAAAGACTTTGAATAGTATGGATATTATTACTAATCCTACTATTGATGAAATAATTGAGACAGATAAAGAAACAAGAAAATTTGTAAAATCTTTAATTTATTAGAAAAAAATTAAAAAGCGGATAGAGATATGGAATTTTTAAGCAGCTTATTTTATTTTATAATTGTAATCGGAATATTAGTATTTATCCATGAATTGGGGCATTTCCTTGCGGCACGCCTAAGCGGAATGCGTACAGATACTTTTGCTTTCGGTATGGGGCCACGCCTTTTCGGATATAATAGAATTGACGGTTTTTCATTCGGCAAATTACCGGAAGATTGGAACGGGAACGGACACTGCGACTATCGAGTTAGTGCCTTCCCTATCGGCGGCTATGTGAAAATCGCCGGAATGGTGGACGAAAGTATGGACACTGATTGGGTGGAAACCGAGCCACAGGAATGGGAATTCCGCTCAAAGAATGTTTGGCAAAAATTATTCGTACTTAGTGCCGGCGTCATTATGAATATTCTTCTTGCATTTGCTATATATTCAGGCATCAGTTTAATAGAAGGTAAAACAATCTTGCAGACTACTACTGTCGGATTTGTTCAGGATAGTTCACTTGCCCAGATGATTGGCATTCAAGCCGGCGATAAAATTATCGAAATAAATAATTCTTCCGTAAAATCTTGGGACCAAGTCCTTGAGAAAATTGCTCTCGAAGATTTGGGCGATACCCGCTCAATTGTGATTAATAGAAACAATGAGAGAATCAAATTAAATGCTGACGGAAAACAATTATTAAAAGCAATGACAGGCTCAATGACTTTGGGATTAGTTCCGGAAAATACTCTCATCGTTATCGGTAATGTACTACCAAACAGTAATGCGGAAAAAGCGGGTTTGCTGAATAAAGATACTATCATTTCGGTTAATGATGAAGAAATCAATGCCTTTACCGAATTAACAGGTATATTAAAACAGCACAAGAACGATGAAGTAAAACTCTCTTGGAAACGTAACGGACAGTTGTTTACAAAAAATGTAAAAGTTGACGAAACGGGTAAAATCGGTTTTGCTCCTATCATAGCAAATAAATCTAAAATCATAAACGAAAGCTACGGCTTATTCGGCTCTCTTGCCGAAGGTGCCAAAAGGACTGTAAACTTCGGCACAATGTTTATTAATTCGATTAAACAAATATTCAAAGGTAATATATCTGCAAAAGAATCCTTAGGCGGTCCGATAATGATTGCAAAAGGAGCAAGAGACTATGCCCAACTTGGTGCCGAGGCATTTTTGAATTTCATTGCTATGCTCTCAATCACCTTGGCAATTATTAATATACTGCCATTGCCGGCACTTGACGGCGGGCATATTGTATTTATTATTATTGAGGCTATTATCGGTAAGGAACTACCTTTAAAATTCAAAATTGCGGTGCAGAATATTGGTATTTTCTTACTATTGGCGTTAATGGCTTATGTGTTTTATAATGATATAATGAGATTATTCAATTAGCGAAAATGACAACTAATAAACCGTTAATACTTGTTTCCAATGATGACGGCATTGATTCTCCGGGTATATATGCACTTGCAGAAGCAATGAAAGAATTAGGTGATGTAGTAGTTGCCGCTCCGGATAGACAACAAAGTGCAGTCGGGCATTCTCTTACTGTCGCACAACCGCTACGAATAACTAAATTCAAGCGTAAGAAAATGAAAGGTAATGCAATTAATGGCACTCCTGCCGATTGCGTAAAACTTGCTATTTCGTCAATTTTGAAACGCAAACCCGATTTAGTTATTTCGGGAATAAACCACGGACAAAATACTTCGGTAAATATCTTATACTCCGGCACAGTTTCCGCCGCAACTGAGGGTATGCTGTTGGGTATCCCTTCTATTGCAATATCGTTAGCTTCTTATAATTTAAAAGATGACTGCACGATAGCGGCCGGTTACGCCAAATTGATTGCCAAAAAACTTCTATCAAACCCTCTGCCGATAGGTACGCTTCTGAATGTAAATGTCCCTGCTTTATCTAATGACACAATCAAAGGACTTAAAATTACTCACCATAGCAATTCCTCTTGGGAGGATTTTTATGAGAAGAGGATAGACCCGTTCGGACGTGATTATTATTGGTTTTCAGGTAAATACATTATTAATGATGATACGATTGATGCCGATGATGTGGCAATAAACGAAGGATATGTCTCAATAACGCCAATACATTTCGACTTTACGAACTACGATGAACTTACTCATATTAAAGATATTTTCGATATATAAAAAAAAGCCGCTCATTCGAGCGGCTTTTTTCTTTCTTTCGCTATCTTTTTTTCTTACGTGTGAACACATCAATAAACATATTCACAGCCTTTGAAGAGGCGGAAATAACAGTAGCCAACTGATTTAAGGGTGAATAAACTCTATTCACCACAGTATTAACAAGATTTTCAACAGGTTCAACCACATTGAAAGTCCTCTCAATACCGTTATTCATACTCTTAGTAGTTGTAATTAAATTATCTGTCAATTCATCAACACCATCAAGAGAATCAACAAGTTTCGTTTTGAGTTCGCTTAAATCCGTATCAATGCTATCCAGAGTAGCAGATACGTTTTTTGAAAGCTCATCAATACTAACAGCAGTATCATCAAGCAGAGATGATATTTTCTTCATAATAAATATTAAATAGACTGCCGATATAGTAATAGCAAAAACAAGAATATAAATAAGGATACGAATATCAAGAGATAATTCCATCTTTACATCTCCTATTTATTTTTGTATTCACTCTTGAAGGCATCAGCACCTGCTTTTGCGGCATCTTTCAAATTTTCCACTTTGTCTTCTATAGAAATTTTAACATTACCGGCTTTGCTTTTTGCAGAGCTAAATACTTCTTCTGCATTTCTCAGGAGCGAGTCTGCCTGTTCGCGTGCAGAATTAATAATGCTATTAGCCCTTTCTTTGCCTTCATTCACGGTATCGGTAACGACACTATCTACATTTTCCCTATAAACGGACATATAATCGGAAGCCTTATCGTATAATTCATAAGACTTATCGGCGATATCACGTCTTAGTTCTTTTCCGCTTTTCGGTGCAAGCAACAAAGCCGTAACGGCACCTGCTATCCCGCCTAGCAAAGTTCCCGCAAAGAAACCTTTCCAATAATTATTTTCACTTTTTCCCATAATGTTTACTCCTTTCTTTTACCAGTTATCCGGTAATGATACAGATTTATTTTGTGACAACAGTATTTTCTCTGCAATTTCTCGAATTGCTCCGGCGCCGCCGTCGTAAGTACTAACAAAATCAGCTACAGCCCTAACTGCGCTTACTGCATTTTGAGGGCAGGCGGCAAATCCAACAATTTTTAAAACTTCCAAATCATTCAAGTCGTCCCCGACAAAAGCAATATTCTCAAAATCAATATTCAATTCATTAGCCAATTTAGTCAGTGCAATTGTTTTCTGACGCGAACCCAAAATCACATGCTTGATGTTAAGTTTCTTGGCACGTGCCGTAACAATAGGTGAATTTTCACTTGTTATTATTGCAGTCCTGAAGCCTGCCAAATGCAAAAGAATTACACCCAAACCGTCCCTAACCGAAAACCTTTTCAATTCTTCACCGTTTGCAGAATAATACAATCTGCCGTCGGTCATTGTGCCATCAACATCGAACACAATTAATTTTATTTTGGATAGTTTATCCCTCAACTTATTCTTATCCATTAAAAAACTTTGTTTAGTTTACAACGATTGTCTAAATTGCAAGATAATTCAAATTGTTTCCAAAAAAAATTAATTTATTTTAAGTATGAACAATTCAAAGAACTACATAAATATATACGTAAAAATCTACGAAGAATTTTATGAAATTCTCGGTTCTTTTTTATATGACTTCCCGATTGTCGGAATTGAGGAGAGACTTGACGAAGTAATTATCTGTTTTCCGGCTGAAAAATATAATGAAAAACTGCGCCAAAAATTGATTGATATTCTTTCCGTCCTCTCCCCTGATGCAAAAATTATAAAGACAGAGAAACTTGAGGAAAAGAATTGGAACGAGGAATGGGAGAAAAGTGTTACACCTATTGTCATTGATGACGAAATTGCTATCACTCCATCTTGGCATGCAGACTCACTCGAACATAATATTAAGATTTTGATTGACCCGAAAATGTCGTTCGGTACAGGTCATCATGCAACAACAAGACTAGTCTGCCAACTGATGAAAAACCTCGTCAAACCGGACAGTTACTGGATTGATGCCGGAACCGGAACAGCCGTCCTTGCTATTTTGGCAATTAAACTCGGAGCAAAAGGCGTTTTTGCTTTTGACAATAATATTTGGTCTGTCGAAAATTCAATCGAAAATATCGCAATGAATAATTGCAGCGAACAAATTGAGATAGAACAAGCTGATATTTTCAAACTGGACTTACCGGAAGCCGATGCTATCGCCGCAAATATGTACACACATATTTTGAAACGTGCCTTCCCCCTATTTCGCCGTTCACTAAAAAATTCAAACGGTGATTTACTCGTTTCGGGCGTTCTTAAATATGACGAAGAAGAACTTTATGAATCTGCAAAAGACGCAGGGTTCAAACATATTAAAACCTTACGCGAAGATGAATGGATTGCCGTACATTTCAAACCGGAACAAAAATAATGGAACAAAATGTCGCCGCAATTGATATAGGCACTAATACTATTTTGCTTCATATAGCGACTATTGATGATAGTGGCAAAATTCATTCAATACGCGATGAGCATCGCATTGCCCGGCTCGGTGAAAATCTAAGCAAGACAAGCGGCATTTGTCCGGCGGCAATTGGGAGGGCTTGCACAATCTTATCCGAATATGCCGAAATATGTAAATCGGAAAACGTTAAAAAAATAAGGATTGTTGCTACAAGTGCAATGCGCGAAGCGAACAACTCGCAGGAGGTCATTGCTGAATTTCAAAATGTTATTAATGGTGATTTTCAAATTATTTCCGGTGAAGAAGAAGCATCACTTAGTTTTATCGGGACTGTGGAGGATAGAGAACAAAGTACTGTTATTGACATTGGTGGAGGTTCTACTGAATTTATTATAGGAAGTTATGATAAAATCATAAATCGTATTAGCTTAAAACTCGGTGCAATTAAACTCAGCGAACAATTTCTGCCGTATCACCCGCCCACACCGACAATGGTGAAATCAATTAGAAATGCAATACGAGATGAATTTGCCGATAAATTGAAAGTATTCAACAGTAAAAAGATATACGCCGTTGCGGGAACGCCTGTTACTATTGCTTCGGTTTTACTCGGAGAACGAAAATTCAATGAAGAAATAATTAACGGTAGGATACTAAGCATAAGCGATATTGAAGAAGTATTAACTACTTTTCTCTCTAATGACTTAGATTATTTAGTTAATAATTTGGAAATACATAGGAAGCGTGCCGATGTTATTACTGCCGGAACTATTATCTTGCTCGAAGCTCTGCGCGCAATCGGCAAATACGAAATTATCGTAAGCACAAAAGGACTTCGATATGGAGTTATTAAGTCTATGACAATAAAATAATTGTATAAGTTATCACAATATCTTAAATTTGTAAGTTATTTTTAAATAATTTTTTTATCTAATTGGAGTTATAATGAGGAACAACTTAAAAATTCTGATGACACTTGTTATCGCAATGGCATTCGTATTCAGCGCTTGCCAACAAAAGAAAGAATCACCTATTCTCAAAGAGCAGTTTAGCGTGAATAATTTACCCGAGCTGATTGAGAAAATCAGAAACGATGCTGATTTGAGCAGAGAAGAGATTGAACTGTTTAATGCAGGTATTACGGGCAATATAAACCGTCTTGATTCACTCGAAGGTAAATCATTAGAAAGTATTATCGAAACCCGCAGAGAACTTCTTAAAAAGAATTCTGTAAATAAATTTATCAACACATCAATTGCACTCAATATAACATCACGTTATATTGGCTGGATACCGGACACAACAAATACAACCGGAATTTTAGGATATAAAATTTATGTCAAGAACAGGTCGCCAAAAGAGATTACCAGAATTTTCGGTCGTTTGAATTTCTTTACAAACAAGAAACGCATTATGGGTCTGTTTGATGTTAATTTAACAGTGAAAATCCCATCAGGCAAAGAGTCAATCATTCTTGCAAAGATTTCACAAAGCAACGCTATGAAAAACGTAGCACAAATCAGAAAAATTCTTGAGACTGCCCCGAAAACATTGTTTGCTCAATGGCAAGTTCTCGAAGTCGAATTTGCTGATGGAAAAGTTATTTCTCTTATGAATAAGAAGAAAACAGAAACTGCAGAATAATATCTTCCGCATAAATTAAAAAACGGGACTGACCTTTGACAGACAGCCCCGTTTTTTTTTATATGCTATCAGATTAGAATTTTCTAAATTTCCTCAACCAATACTTTGCTCTCTTTGACGAATTTGCATTCAGTATAAGCAAACATTTATTTTTATATTCATCAGCTTTCGTCTTCATTCCTTGCTTAAAATTAATATAAGCAAGTTCACCATAAATTTCTGCTTGGAGAGTAGCAACTTGCAATTTACTGGACAAACTCAATGCTTGATTTAAATACTTATTGCTTTGAGTGTAATTATTCAACTGTCCGTAGAAAACACCGAGACGTTTCAAAGTCCACACCTCATTCAACACATCACCCGAATTATGGAATCCTTGCAACTCATTCCGAAGATTAGCAATAATCTCGTTATTTTTTACAGGATTATTATCCATAATTGTTCCTTGCATCTCACCGTCAATACGTTGCGGATGTTTTAGAGGTTGCACAATTTCGTCTGGTTTGGCTTGTTCATCTGAATTTATTTTTTCCTCATCTGATTTAATTGATTTCACAATTGGCTTTTCTGTATGGAGTTTAACAGCGTCATTAGCTTTTGTGTCCTCAATTAGTATTTCATTAGAATTTTGCTCAATTTGTTTCTCTACTTTAATTTGATTTGTGTTTTCTTCATTTTTAGAAAAATATTGATTATATCCGACAAATGATAGAACAGCTATACCGGTGATAACAATAGCCGATGTCATAAACATTTTAATCGAATTTGCAGAAGCGGCAAGGCCGCCCGAATGCGAAACAGGCTGTTTGTGTCCTGTTACTTTATTACCGACATTTGTTAAGAAACCTTCGTCATCAAGGGTGATAGCCGGAGCAAAACTTTTGAGAGCATTCTCAACCTCTGCAAGAGATCTGACCTCCTCTTTGAAGGATTTATCAGTATTGAGCAACATATTGAATTGTTCTAATTCCTGTTGGTTCAATTCCTTATCAAAATATTTCATTATTAGTTCATCTCTATTCATAGCGATTCTCCTTCAAAAAAGCAAGCGATTTGGAGAGCAATTTTTTAGCTCTGAACAATCTTACCTTGACTAATGACATTTCAATATTAAGCACATCTGCTATTTCCTTATAAGAAAATTCATCATAATATTTTAGCAAAATAATCTCTGCCATTTCGTCCGGTAAACTTTTAATTTTATTCATCAATATTTCTTTCAATTTAAAATCATTCTTTGCAAAATCATCGGCAACAAGTGTATTCTCTGTAATTTCATCAGTGTATTTCATTGTTCTTTTTGCCATTAGGCAATTATTTCTGGTAATGACCATTAACCAAGCAATGAAACTGCCGCCTGTAAAACTTTCTTTTTTCTCAACTATAGTCGCCCAAGTCTTTTGATATACATCTCTTGCCGCCTCTGCATCAGGTACAGCCCTCATACAGTAAGCATAAACTTTTTTCGAATACCTGTCATAAAGTTCTCGAAAATACTTATCGTTTCCTTTTTTTTTATACAGAGCAAACAATTCTTCGTCTGATGTAATATCTGTTTTTATGTCCTTCATACACTTATAGAAATGCCTTAAACTTAAAAATGTTACAGACTGATTTTGAACAAAATGAATATTATTCCTCAATAATTTAACATTTTTTTATCAATTTGTAATAATGTCATTCAAATTGCAAATATCATTCATTTAGCCCTGTGATAATATTAGCAAATTGAAAGCGAAAGAGAGAAAATTCACAAGGAAATATCAGCAAAATTTAGTATTTTTGTAAGTTATATTTATTAATATTTTCTATTATAAAAGCAGCATAAATCTAATGGAACTAAACGGTAAAGAACAAATCATTCCAACGATTCTCGAAGATGAAATGAAGAGCTCTTATTTGGATTATTCTATGTCGGTAATAGTCTCACGCGCTCTTCCTGATGTTCGGGACGGATTGAAGCCTGTACATCGCAGAATCCTATATGCTATGAATGACCTCGGTATGCAACCGAACAAAGCGTATAAAAAATCAGCCCGTCTCGTTGGTGAAGTTTTGGGTAAATATCACCCGCATGGTGATACGGCTGTATATGACTCTATGGTCAGAATGGCACAGGAATGGTCATTACGTTATCCTTTGGTCAGCGGCCAAGGTAATTTCGGCTCTATTGACGGAGACAGTGCGGCGGCTATGCGTTATACGGAATCCCGTATGTCCTTAATCGCCACACAGACACTTATCGATATTGATAAAAACACAGTGGATTTCCGTCCAAATTTCGATGAAACTCTACAAGAACCAATTGTATTGCCGACAATTGTCCCGACCTTAATGATTAACGGAGCCAGCGGTATTGCAGTCGGTATGGCTACAAATATTCCCCCTCATAATCTCGGGGAAATTATTCGCGGTATTATTGAACTCATTAAGAATCCTAACTTAACATCTGAAGAATTAATCGAATATATACCTGCTCCCGATTTTCCTACTGCGGGTATTATTTACGGCTACGAGGGAGTTAAAAATGCCTATACAACCGGACGTGGTAAAATAATTCTAAGAGCTAAGGCAGTTACGGAAGAAAAAAAATCGGGAAAAACATCAATTATAATTAACGAACTCCCCTATCAAGTAAACAAGTCTTCTCTAATTGAGAAAATCGCCGCTCTTGTCAGAAATAAAGTATTAGATGATATTACAGACATACGCGATGAATCCGATAGAGACGGTATTCGTATTGTTATTGAAATAAAACGTGATGCTATTCCAAAGGTTGTCCTAAACAATCTATATAAACATACACAGCTTCAGGTTACTTTCGGGGCTATAATGCTGGCACTTGTGGACGGCAGACCCAAAGTCCTGAAACTTCGCGAAATGCTACAACATTTTATTGATTTTAGAAACGAAGTTATAGTTCGGAGGACAAAATTTGAACTTGATGCCGCAGAAAAAAGAGCGCATATTTTGGAAGGCTTTATTATTGCTCTTGATAATATTGATGCAATAATTAAGACAATCAAAGAATCCCCCGACCCGAAAACCGCTTCATTACGTTTGCAAGAAAAATTCGGGCTTTCTGAAATTCAGGCAAAAGCAATTCTCGAAATGAGGTTACAGAAATTAACCGGACTCGAGAGGGATAAAATCCAGCAGGAATATAGAGAAATCATACAAAAAATCGAACAGTTCAAAGCTATTTTGGCAAGTAAGGAATTACAATTAAAGATTGTTTCCGATGAACTTTCCGATTTGGCACTAAAATTCAGAGATGAACGCAGAACACAAATCGTTCATGACCCGAAAGAATTTACTATGGAAGACCTAATTGCTAACGAAGATGTGATTGTTACAATCACTCATCGCGGTAATATTAAACGTACTGCTGTTTCCAATTACAGGAGACAACTCAAAGGCGGTAGGGGTCTTAGCGGTGCAGGCACTAATAGCGAGGATTTTGTAGAACACGTATTCCAAGCCGCCACTCATCATAACTTATTATTCTTTACAAATAAGGGCAGATGTTTTAGCGTTAAAGTATATGACCTGCCGGAAGGAAGCAGGAACTCAAAAGGTCGCTCTCTTGCAAATATTATTGCTAAGCAACAAGATGAAGTTGTAACTGCATTCCTGACTGTCAAAGAATTTAAAGAAGATAGCTTTATCTTTATGGTTACTAAAACAGGTACTGTTAAGAAAACGCAATTGTCATATTTCTCGCACGTACGTGCAAACGGTATTATTGCTATCAACCTTTCGGAAAACGATAGTCTGATTGCCGCTCGCTTGACTGATGGAACTAATGATATTATCATTGGTACAAGGAACGGTATTGCTTGTAGATTCCGCGAGGGTGATGTAAGAGCAATGGGTAGAACTGCACAGGGTGTTCGCGGCATTAAATTGATTGATGATGATTATGTCGTTTCAATGATTGCTATTAAACGTCCGGATTCGCAGGTTCTTGTTGTCGGTGAAAAAGGTTATGGTAAACGAACGAAATATCAGGATTTCCGCCTGACAAGACGTGGTGCAAAAGGCGTTATATCAATGAATGTAACCGAGAAAACAGGTAAAGTCGTTGGTATGCTGTCAGCATTGGATACGCAAGACCTTGTTGTAATCACCCAGAACGGTATTCTTATTCGCCAACCTATTAAGGCAATAAGAGTAATCGGTAGGAATACTCAGGGGGTTAAGTTAATCCGTCTTGAATCGGGTGATATTATCGCTGATATTACAACTGTATCGCACAATGAAGATGTTGAAGAAAATGGAGAAAATGAAGAAAGCAACGGAAACGCCGAACAGACTTCTGCAAACGCAACGGAACAATAATAATGATTCCGATTGAATCAAGATATTATACTAATGCTGTCATTGTAATTTTTACAATTGGCAGCATTTTTGTTTTTTCACAAACTCTTTTAGCTCAATCTAAACGCTCATTTGAAAGTCTAAAATCCAAGAATAAAAATACATTACCTACCCCTCACAATCAAAGTGATTCTTTACGGAATGCTGGAACTAACGCCGAACCGCTTGCACCTGAAGCCGATTCGGTTGATTTATTTATTCCCTTATTTAATCATGGTAGCGTTTTCCTAACAAAAGGCAACTATTATAAAAAAATAACAAAGAAAGATATACTCTGGGAAGATTACTTCGGATTGTTCGATATATTGTCAAACAATTTGCCTTCCTATCCTCTTTCGCAAGGCGGGTACTTTCTAAATGACAATTTATCAATATTTGGAGCAGGTGCAAGGAGTAACAGCTTCCGTTTCAATAATCGCCCTATAAACGAAGCTAATTTCGGAACATTTAATATTAATATGTTCCCAACGGAATTTTTTGAAAGTGCCGAAATTATGCTTGGCTCCGATGCTGTAATCTTTTCAAACAACTCTTCGGGTGTGTTTGTCAATCTTCAGGAAATACGATACAATGTTGCTACGCCATATACAAAACTATGGCTGGAAGAAGCAGGCAAAACAATGCTCAGCTCCGATGGTGTTTTTAGCCAAAATATTATGCCAAACGTTAATATGACTCTCGGCTTCCGAGCAATTAATTCGAGTGGTGATTTTATAAATCAATGGGTGGACTCTTGGAACGTACGGGGTCTCGTCCGTTGGAATTTAAATGAAAAAACAAATATTTCTCTATCCGATAATTTCCATAATTACGCCACAGGGACTAATGGCGGTATAAATACGGAATTATCTACCGGTATATATAATCCGCGAGAATCTTTTGTACTCTATGACAGCCTAAACGAAAGATTATTTCGGCATGATTTAAACCTAACATTCAGTTCCATATTATCTGACGATACTTCGTCAGCCGTTTCTATGACTGCATTTTTTACTAATGCGGATTATGAACAAAGAGTACCCGGCACCATCACAGAATCGGATACGGTAACTCACAATCAATTGCTATCCAATCAAACCGGCATTAGCGGTAAATACGAACAGGAATTAAGCGATTTCCTCTCATTGAAATTCGGGGGTGATATAATATATTCCGCTGTTGATAAAGGATTATTCAATGATGAAATGAACGGACTTACTCTCGGCACATTTGCATATACTGCCATACGCCCTATTGATAAAATAAATATTTCGGGAGGAGTTAGAATAAACAGCCAATTGGATAGGGTATTCAGTTCACTGGGCGGCAAATTGCAATATTCATTTACGCCATACTCATCTTTCTTTGCCGATATATCATTCTCCGAAAGAGTGCCGACACCTACCGAAGGCTTAGCTTTGAATAATGAAGGGCATTTCCTATTATTAGCCGGTTATAATACCAAAAATAAACAGAATATTTTTGAAGCAACAATTTTCTTTCGCAATATTGCTAATCAAATTATCGCTCGCTCTGTTACGGATAAGAATGCTCATATAATCAATACTCGTTCCGAACAAAACGGAACTATGAGGGCAAGCGGAGCATATATTTCTTATGCTTCCGAAATATTTAAACATTTACATTACCGAATTTATGCCAATCTTGCATTAACAAATAATGGAGCGGAAACCGACTTTTCAAATCCACGATTGAATGGAAAATTAAAGTTCTATTATCAATTTATCGTAGGCAAAAGCGAGATGAGATTGGGAATGGATATAAGTGCTGTATATCAAAAATCTTGGTTCAGATATTTCCCGCAGCACAGACAATATACATTAATTGAGAATAACCCTCTTGCTCAGTTTAACGGCTTCAATATTTTTGCTCATGCAAAATTGGGTAACGCATATCTAAAACTCAATTTGAGAAACATAACGGGAAATGGCTACTATTTCCTTGCATACTATCCTAAGTCAAGTTTCTATTTCAACTTATCTGTAAATTGGGCATTTTTAGATTAACCCACAATTGAAAATCTTACTATCAAAACTTACATTTTTTGCAAGTTTTGATAATATGTTGTATATTAACATTATGAAAAAATTAATAAAAAGAAAAGAATATCTAAATAAGTTATCATCTTATGCAAATAAGGATATTATCAAAGTAATAACGGGTTTACGCCGTTCAGGCAAATCTACTCTTTTACAGATATTTAAAGATGGTTTATCAAGAAATGGTGTAATAGCCGAACAAATACAATTCTACAATTTTGAGTTACCCGAAAATTTCCTAAACAAATCATGGGATACGTTATATTTTGATATAAAATCAAAATTACAATCAGAGACGATGAATTACATATTCCTTGATGAGATACAGAATATTCCTGATTTTGAAAAATTGGTTGACGGACTTTATGCAACAGAAAATACAGATATATATATCACAGGTTCCAATGCAAATTTGCTTTCAAGTGAATTGGCAACTTTATTGAGCGGAAGATATATAGAAATTTCTATTTTACCGTTTTCTTTCAAAGAATATTTAGAAATTAGGAACATAGAGATAGAGAATAAATATTTGAATTTTGAAGCTATCTTTTATGATTATATCAATGAAACTTCTTTACCCAAAGGTATTGAACTTAGGGAAGAAGGATTTGATAAACTTTACGAATATCTTGATGCTTTATATGCTACAATTATTGAAAAAGATATTACACAGCGCCATAGTATTAATGATAAGCGTGCATTTGGAAATCTTGTAAAATTTTTAGCAAACAATATCGGCAGCCAAGTTTCACCAAGTAGTATTTCTAAAGCCCTCAAAGCCGACAATCAGAATATTCATCACGTTACTGTAGAGAAATTTATTGATTATTTAGTTGAAAGCTTCGTATTTTATAGAGTTAATCGTTTTGACATTAAAGGTAAAAAGCAACTTGCGACTTTGGAAAAGTATTATATTGTGGACATTGGTTTGCTAAACATCTTGATTGGCAGAGAAAGAACGGCAGATAGAGGACATATTCTAGAAAACATTGTTTATCTTGAATTATTACGAAGAGGTTACAAAATTTGGACAGGAAAGCTACGTAACGAAGAAATTGATTTTACTGTAAAAAATCGTACCGGCGATATTGAGTATTATCAGGTATCTTGGGGATTATATAATGACGAAACAAAAAACAGGGAATTTACTCCATTAGAAACAATAAAAGATAATTACCCAAAATTTTTACTTACAACAGACCTATTCACACAGAATAAGTCAGGAATAATTCATAAAAATGTATTTGAATGGTTGTTAGAAAAATAACCAAGTTATTATTTCAACTTATCTCTAAATTGGGCGTTTTGGATTTATCCGCAATAGATGCTTTGAAAGTGTTAATATAATCATTATGAAGGAAAAAATATGAAAAAAGACATATACAAAAACTTATGATAGACCAGTTATTTTGTAATTATTATTGGAATGCTTTTTGTAACATTTCCGTGTTTTATTTGAATTAAATATATTCCTGAATTATATTTCGAGCAATACCAAGTCAATCGGGCTTTATTTTTATTATTCAGAACTAAGGAAATATCTTCTTTATTTGCCACTGCTTGACCGTATATATTATATGTTTTTATTTCAACCGAATTTAAATCAACAAAATCATCAAAATATATTTCGGCTTTAACAATATCTGTAGCGGGGATTGGATATGGCGGAAAAATATATATATAATCTTTTGGTGTATTAATTGTCAAATTATTATTTACAGAACTTATTGTATCATCGGGAACAAGCCAATGAACACCGCTACCATAAGGATTATTCTTATCAACATAAATACAATAAAATTTATTCCCGATTTTTTTTAATGGACGAACTATTCGTCCGTTTTCAGGTAATAAGTAATATTTCCATTTATCTTTATTGAATAAATTATCTGTAATAAATAAGGTGTCCTGAAATGAAATGTATGCTTCATCGCCGCTACTTGTTATTGTAATTCCATATTGACCATAACCGGCATCAGTATTTGTACCCCATTCGAATAATCTGGAAAACTTATTACTGCTAACATCAACAACATCAAGGGTCATCTTTTTCATAATAGGATGTTTTGTGAAATCCACATGGTCAAAGACAATATATCTTTTACCTTTCACGACAATTTCAAAAATTCCATTAATAGAGAGATTAATTGGATACTTATGTATTATATGCCAACTGTTACCTGCATCTTCGGTAAATACTATTATACTTGTACTATCAATAGTATTGCATGCGTGCGCAATATAAGTATTCATATTTTTTGAATAAACATAAGTAAAGATAATATTACTATCAATAATATTGTTTTCTACTTTGCCGTTTTGATTGCAAACAAGAATACCTGAATGAATAACTTTTGAGGGCGGCACTGTTGCGCCTGTAGGAATAATAAATTTTCCATTTAATAATTGTGTATATTTTTTTCTCAAATAGGTATTTCTATAAAATGGTTCAGATAAAGTATACCAAAATCCTTGGATATGAGTAGAATCAAAAGTTCTGCCAGAATCCGAAGATGACCAAATAACTCCTTCATTAGAAAAATAGGAATAACCAAATAAGAATAATTTCTTTTGCTTACTGTCAAAATATTTGCTTTTTACTGTAATTAAACGAAAATATTTATCAAATGAAGGATGCATTTTATCAATAGTCGGTTGTATAGTTACACCTTCATCATCTGATTTATACAGTATATTCGGTTGAGAAGCATAAAGCAAATATGACTTGCCGCCTAAATACTCAGGTGGTTCTATCCATGATATATCGGAAAAATCCGATACAACTTTTAGTGAACTATCTTTGAAATTGAAAATTTCAAATAATTTTCTATCTCCGACAATATATTGTTTGTCATTATAAACAACAGCTTCTTTGAATAAAAATTTGCTGTTTGAAGAAGAACGTCTGGTTGTATCAACATATTTTTTATCCTCAAAAGTATTGCAAGAATAATAGTTACCTTTACTTATTGAATAAAAATCTTCATATGTTTGACAATCAGTGAATTTTTCTATATCTTTAAAATTCTTTGTCCTAAAAATAGCGGCTTTCAACCTGTTGGAATGATAAAAAATACATTTTAAATATATAAAATCTGCATCTTTATACATTCTATAACCTGAAACATATTGAACATTTTCAATATGTTTAAGTAATTTCAGTGTATCAATAGGATTTAAGAACATATCAAATCGTATGAAGACTGAAGAATCACATTCAACAACAAAATTATTGTTTATAAATAGCATTGATTTATTATAAGTAGGACGATAATAAAGCGTTATTTTTGATAGATTTTTTGAACTATTAAATATTTCATTTAGTTTTTCAAAATTATTAGATACAGTAATCAATTTTTTTCGCATTCTAATTAAAAAACCGTTAGTGTAATCAATAACAGACAATACTGAATCCCCTAACTCTTTAATAATAGACCAATTTTCGCCTAAATCATTTGATAATGCTATTTCCCCTCTATCATTAAAAGCAATAATTTTAGATTGATTAATAAAAGTATTGACTATTGTTCCTCCCGAAAATACTTTTTTTTGTTTCCAATCCATATTATTATTTCTGCTAATCAAGATGGAACCAAAATCGGCATAGGCAATTGTAACATTGTTTTTTACAACAACTCCCTTGAAATTTAAATTTATCGGAATAATATCAAATGCCAATTCTTTGCCATAGCAATAGAAGCTAAGTAAGAAAAATAATATATAAATATACTTTTTCATATAATGCAATATAATGATTTAGTTTACAAAAGTCAAAAACAAATACTTAAAGATTTGTTTTCCTTATTGACAAGTATTATGCATAATAAAACAATCACTCACTTGACCAATTTGCTGAGGTATTTTAATCTTCCAGATTTCAAGGGTACAAGATGACGTTCCATATTGCGTCGGTCCTTCAATACGTGTTCTCTTATATTGACTTCCGTCAAAACACCATGTAATCTTTTCAAAGCAATATTCATCAAAATTGCAAATTTTATAGTGCAATATAGCAGTTCCGAGATATTCTACCATTTCAATTTTCCAACAGCTGAAATGTTTAATTTCAATTGGCTGTGATTGGTAAGGGCAAGGTGGCGATCCATATTGGCTTGGACAAATATATGTATAATAATAATCCGGACTTGATACATAAGTTTCAATATATTGTAGAACCTCTTGTGCGGTTAATGTTTGAAGACGTGGGGGTTTTGTAGGTATTTGCATAAATCCTCTAACAGAAACACTATTTGGCAGATAACCAAGAAGCGAACATCTAATACATAAATCAACCTTGTAAAGGCATGAATTAACAATAATATTTACTTTCATCGGTGTATATCCGGCTGGGCATTGTGCCGCTGATTTTACATTTAAAGCAATTAAGGACAAGATGATAAACAGGTATAATTTTTTCATAACAGTACTCCTTAAAATATTATAATTTATTTAAACAAATACCTATAGCATTTATATCTAATTTACACACACACACACACACACACACACACACAAGAATAATCGTATTTCTGTAACCAATGTGTTGCAATCAGCAATTCTACTTTCTAAATTTATCTCCTGCGCACGGCGGCAAGTGCAAGCACAAGCGAGACCAGCAAGCCGGCAAGCATAGGTTCGATTTGCAGTATGGGGTGCGATGCCAAGCCGTAAGATTGGAGCATCAGCCAGAGGAATGCAACGGTGGAAGAAACAAGCATAATTACCGGGACAAATCCCGGTATTAATTTCAGTTTGGAATTATAGGCGATGATGAGCGGGACAATCAAGCCCGGTACGGCAACCGATGCCGTGCGGAACACAATTTCAATCGGTGAGGGCAAAATCAGGGCAAGCAGAATGCTGAAAACCCCCGTGATGATTAAGCCCGCTTTCGTTAAGTCCGTTGTTTTCCTCGTTTTGAAGA